>JBEEPK010000130.1:0-2705 GCA_041191145.1 Bacteroidota bacterium | reverse complement strand
CATGATATCCTCTTAATTTGAAAAGTCATAAAAAGCGAAAAATACTGCCGCAAGTATGAGTAAAAATGCCACGGCTGTATTCCATTTGATTGTTTCACCAAGATGAAACACAGCAAAAAAAGCAAAAATCAATAATGTGATTGCCTCTTGCATGATTTTCAATTGTGAAGCCGAATATACTGTATATCCCATTCGATTAGCAGGAACCATCAGGATATATTCAAAGAAGGCAATCCCCCAACTCATGAGAATTGCTCTCCATATTGGAATTTGTGGTTCCTTAAGATGACCATACCAAGCATATATCATAAAGAGATTACTTAGAACCAACATGATTGGTGTCAGCCATGCATAGAACATTTCAATTCTCTCTGTGAACAGTTGTCGTATTTGCTTGAGCTGTTGGCAAGATGAGTATATCGCCAATTGTTATATGACTTGGTCTATTGACAGAAAACACAATCACTTCGGCAACATCATGTGCTGTCAATGGATGCAATCCAGCATATACTTGTTTTGCGCGTTGTTCATCACCGCTGAATCGAACGATGGAGAATTCTGTTTCAACCATTCCTGGATCTACATTCATCACTCTGATGCCGGATCCATTTACATCAATGCGCATTGCTTCGGATAAAGTTCGAACTGCGGATTTCGTTGCGCAATACACATTGCCGGATGGATATGTTTCTCTGCCGGCGATGGATGCGATATTGACAATAGTTCCTTTCTTGCGCGCAATCATCCCGGGAAGAATGGCTCTTGACACATAGAGCAAACCTTTTACATTCGTATCGATCATTTCTTCCCATTGATCAATGTCACCATCTTGTATTTTAGAAAGACCTCTCGATAAACCCGCATTATTGATCAGTGTGTCGATATTCTTCCATTCTTCTGGTAATGCATTAAGTGCTTGTTCGGTGGAAATTCTGTCACGAACATCACATGTGATATTCAAGATGCGAATATTTGGATATAAGCTTTGCAATTCCTTCGACAATCGTTCCAATGATTCTGTTCTTCTGGCTAGCAGAATAAGATGCGAACCTGCTTCTGCAAATTGTTTTGCACATGCCTCGCCAATACCGCTTGAAGCACCTGTAATCAAAGTGATTGTATTTTGTATTCTATTCATGATTTTTTATTGATTAATTGTTTCATAGCATCTTCTGTTAAACGAAATGGAAACCATTCCTTCATGTGAACAGGAAGTATTCCAATCAAGAACAACCCACTCCATTCTACCACAACCTTGTTGCAAAGCATAGTCGGCAAGCATATTCATGATGTTTTTTCCTATTCCTTTGCCTCTGTAATTCGGTTGAATATAGATATCTTCAAGATACAGTGTTGGCTTGGCAAGAAAACTAGAATAAGAATGGAATGTGATGACATAACCACAATATGTGTCATCGGATTCAATCAGATATGCATTGATACGGGGTTGATCACCACAAATATCGAGCTTCAGGCGAGATTTCGCATCTGCATCGGGTCTTGCAAGTGCTTCAAAATCAGCCAATTCCTCAATCAGAGCGAAGAATGTGTCGAATTGATTTTCTTGAACTGGAATGAGTGAGGACATGATTTTACTGAAAAGTCAAAAAAATATTTTGTCGAATATAATCAAATGCAGTATTTTTGCCTTCCATTGAGTTCCGACTTAGCTCAGCTGGTTAGAGCATCTGACTGTTAATCAGAGGGTCCGCGGTTCAAGTCCGCGAGTCGGAGCCACAAGAGGCTATAACATATGTTATGGCCTCTTTTTTTATATCCAAAGCACAAGTTTTTCGTATGTTGTCAACCAACTTTACACAATGGAAACACTTATGTGCTTTTCGGCTCCCGCAAGTTTCAGCGCATCCGGCATTATTGGAGTGATTGGAGGTCGCACGATTGCGAAGTCTAATCCTGGCGACAAATTTTTAGCCATTATTCCAATATTATTTGCCGTTCAGCAATGCGTTGAAGGTATCATCTGGCTTGGATTCTCCATTCCTCAATTTGAAGCATACCGAAACATTGCTACTACATTATTTCTCATTTTCGCATGGGCCATTTGGCCGGCTTATCTGCCATTTGCAATTGCATCGGTAGAGAAAGATGAAAGAAGAGCAAGTATTCTGAAATCACTCCGAATTCCCGGTGTGATTGCCGGCATTGGAGCAATATTTCCGATATTCTTGAGCAATCCCACACCACACATCATAGATTTTCATATCGATTATACCACTCAGAATGAATTGTATAATCAGTATGTGATTCAATCATATAATGCGATGTATCTTTTGTGTACTGTTGTTCCGATGTTCATTTCTTCTCGCAAAGGAATGACAGAATATGGTCTGGCAAATGTTTTCGGACTCATCATTGCAGGAATATTCTATGAAAGTTCGGTGCCAAGTACCTGGTGCTTTTTCTCCGCATTGTTCAGCATCATGATTTATCGCATCATCACACAAGGTTCACAATCCAACGTACAAGAATGAAACATAGCATACTCGTTTTACTTATCATTTTCTTTACCATATCATGTACAGAAAGACCGATTGACATTCCCACTGACAATGGAGGGAAAAATGCATGGACCGAACTTCCTCATCTTGATGATCTCGTGATCTATGAGGTGAATCTTCGTGCATTCAGTCAGGAAGGCACGATTCAAGGTTTGATTGCAAGACTCGATTCCATCAAATCACTCG
>JBEEPK010000129.1:0-2654 GCA_041191145.1 Bacteroidota bacterium | reverse complement strand
ACAAAAACAGGACAATTGATTTTTATGATGCAAAAGGAATGGCTGAGGCAATTCTACAATCCTGCGATGTGCATCAATATTCCACCACGACAAAAATCCCGGATGACATTGCTCCGGCTTCAGTCATGAGTCCAAATGCAATTGCATTCACATCATCCAAACAGATCATAGCATGCGCGGGACAATTGCTCCCTGCTTATTGCAAGACCTTTGATTGCGCAATGCCTGTTTTTGCAATCATCTTTGATTTGACCGCACTCTATCAACTCAAGAAATCAAAACAAAGCTTCACACCAATTAGCGTATTTCCCTCAATGGAGCGTGATTTGGCTTTTATTCTCGATAAAGAACATACTGCCAAAAGCATTATAGATACCGCAAAAAACGCGGCGGGTTCATTACTTACGAATATTGATGTATTCGATGTTTTTGAAGGCAATTCCATCGGTGAAGGAAAGAAATCCATCGGACTCAGATTCACATTTCAATCTCGTGAAAGAACATTGATTGAAGAAGAAATCAACACTGCAATATCATCCATCATCGATGCAGTTCAACATACATATCAAGCTAATTTGAGGTCAATGTAATGGATCTTTCAGCACTCATCCAATCACTAAAAGAACAGGTTGCAGACTCAGATCTTCGTAGCATAATCTCATTTGATACAGAGATCTTATCTTCACTTTCTAAAGATGATGCAAAACAGATCATTGCTCATGTGGGTTCTACGCAACTCATGCGATTGCCTGAAAAAGAAATTGTTTTTTTTGAATGGCTCAAAGAATTTCATCCCATTATATGGAATGATTTATGGGGTAATGATGATGATGAATACAGATATACGGTTGGACTCGAGTTCCTTCCGCTTATGCTTGATCCAGTGAGAGGTTTTCCCATTTGCGATTTGTTAACGCATGAGAATTATTATTTTGTTGCTGATCATTTGATTGGAGAAGAGACATCATTTTATCTGGATGCTGTCAAAGATCGATTCGTCAAGCAGGAAAGCGTCACAGTGGCACAGTTATTCGTACTTGAAATCAGCATGGCTCCAATTGATGCATGGCGTTTTTCCTATCATCATCGCATTGAGTTTGAGCGAGTTATGAAAGCCATACATGATTTGAAAGAAGAAGGCATGTTGTTGCATTTGCATAAGGCAGAAGATTTGGCCGATTTTGTAACATTCGATTATTAATCTGACCATTCAGGATTGAATCAATGAAAATTCTTGTCATTGAAGATGAAAAGAAAATGGCCCTCTTCATTAAAAGGGGTTTGGAGGAAGAGCGCTATATCGTTGAAACTGCATTTGATGGGCAAACAGGTCTAGAAATGGCTCTACATAATCAGTATGATGCCATTGTACTTGATGTCATGCTCCCAAAGAGAAATGGCCTTGCGGTTCTCAGCGCTATGCGCGCTGCAGGAAATGTTACTCCTGTACTCATGCTCACCGCTCGGGGAAACACAGAAGACAGAGTTGCAGGATTGGATCTTGGCGCGGATGATTATATGCCAAAACCTTTTCACTTCGAAGAATTGGCAGCGAGATTGCGTTCCATCATGAGAAGATCAAGTCCGGAAAAATCCACTAAAATGCAATGCATGGACTTGACGCTTGACACCGTTGCTCATGTTGCTTTCAGATGGGGTAAAGAGATTGAATTGACAACCAAAGAATATGCATTGCTAGAATATCTCATGCGAAATAAAAATCGCATCATTTCTCGAAGCATGATCACACAGCATGTATGGAAGCACAATTTCGATCCTGAATCAAATATCATTGATGTCTATATCAAAAGAATAAGATCCAAAATCGAAAGACCCGGCTCAGCAAGAATATTGCAGAGCATCAGAGGAGTGGGTTATAGAATGAGGGAGACAGAACCAACTGAGACAGAAACAGAAGATGATGATGAATCATTTGATTGATGGAAAATAACCATCGCTCATGATTATTTTTTCTCTATCTGCAAGTTCTTCCAGTTTTGGTACAACCATACTCAGAATTTCAGTCAACATTTCAATTCTGCGAGTTTCTGATTTCATTTCCAGGAGCTCTTGCTTCTGTTGTACATTCAATCCGCTTTTTGTCGCAAAAATAAATGATGGCGTCAATGTCTTTTCCAAAATTTGTTCTAGTGAATACTTTTTTGCTTTCAAATCCGGAATTGCTTTCACGACGCGATTATATAAATCCAAGCACTGCATCAATGCCGAAACATTTTTCATCGTCTCTGTCTTCATAAATTATAGAATCGGCCAGATAGTAGGGTGTGGTGCGTGTATTCATTCCGCTGATTTTATGTCTATACAAACCCTTGACCAAAATATCCATTCTTCCATCATCATATCTGCGAAGTAAAGTCACATCCACAACAGTCCCAATTGGATGTAATATCCCGGTTGATTTAAGATGAACCCCGAACTGCGTTTCCTCCGCCAAACACAATCCTATCATTGCCTTATATCTCTCTTCAAAAATATGAAGAGGATATGTGGTATCAGGAAATACAACAAGATCGAGTGGAAATATTGGTATCTGTGGCATACTGTATCTCAATAAAAATGGGCATTCGACTTTTCGCTGATGCGAAGTGCCAAATGCCCATCCTTTTAACTTTACGAGGAGTTCGTGAGGCAAA
>JBEEPK010000128.1:0-2867 GCA_041191145.1 Bacteroidota bacterium | reverse complement strand
GATATTCAATACTGCTGCTTGAAGGGCATCGATGCGGAAATTACCACCGACAAAACCATGTTTATAGCGCTCAATCTGACCATGATTTCTCATTTGTTGAAGATGCACAAAGAGTTCAGAATCATTTGTGGTGATGAGTCCTGCATCGCCAAATGCGCCAAGATTCTTGGTGGGATAAAAGGAAAAACACCCCATAAGGCCTATGGAACCTACAGGTCGGCCATCCGGCATTTGCGTGCCAATCGCCTGCGCGCAGTCTTCGATGACGGGAATAGTGTGGGCATTGGCAATCTTCATGATTGCATCCATATCTGCTGCCTGACCATATAAATGGACAGGTATGATGGCTTTTGTCTTTTCTGTGATTGCCGCATGCAATCGAGATACCACACCTGCTGTTGCGAAGAATGAATATGTTGGAAGTATGACCTGATCCCCCGGACCAATATTCAGAGCCATGAGAGCCATGAGCAAAGCATCCGTACCGCTTGACACACCCAGCGCATGCTTGCTTTGACAATACTTTGCGGATATTTCTTCCAATTGCTCAACTTCTTTTCCAAGAATAAGCGATTGCGATTCCATGAGCGAAAGAATCTTTGGTTCAATCTCATGTTTGAGCGTAGCATATTGAAGTTTGAGGTCAAGCAGAGGTACATTCATTGGTTTAGTATCAGATATTCAAAAAGACTGTCCCCAATTTACGAATTCCACATCTTTTAGCATGGATATGGGGTATATGGGGCGGACTTTGCTTTATGGATAGATCCAATATTCAACTTCATCCAATGCATTGCCGGATTGATTGATCTTTGTGAGTTCGCGGCCTATAGTGCCACCAAGCTTTTCAGGAATTCTCCTGCTTGGGATATTTCTTTTGTCGACAGGATAGCGTAGATATTCGTAAACAATCGATGCTTTTGCCCATTCAATCATGCCTTGGACAGCTTCGATGCCGTATCCATTCCCATGAGCCGGTTTTTTGATCCAAATACCTATAGCAGGATGTGGAGTTTGGATCTCATGTATGCCACAACATCCTATGAATTCACTAGTGTCTTTTTCTAGAATCTGCAATTGCAGAGCTTTGCCTTGCTGCATTTGAACGATACTCATATCGATGAATACATGAGTATCTTCAATACAATCTGGCGGAGCTGGCATCATGTATTGGGTGATTTCAGGTGTGAAGAATCGAAAAATCTCTTCCTCATATTCACGATTGATTGGTTCTAAGATCAATCTCATGGTTTGAATTTGTGTTGAGAGTAGATCGAGAGAAGGCATGTTTGGAAGTAAAGTGTATGAATTGTGATAGCAAACTATGATTACATGTAGTAATTATTTCTTATCACATTGTTAAACGTAATCAGATCAGTGCGAAAATAGAAATATGCTCTTCCGTGAAAATGTCAAAATAGTCAAAGTGCCTTAATCCTTGATACATCGAACAGACAGACCATTTTCTTTGCTAAACTCATTCCCGGAAATTAATGACAAGCTAAAGTTAAGCTGACAATACCATGCTTTTTTAGCTTTTTCTTGAGTAGAACTCCACCAATACGAGAAGTCAATCAAGTCATAGCAATTCCCATTACCATAACAGTAACCACCGGGAAGAGCATCAAATCCTGAACTGTTATTACCTTTTCCATTGAACAGCCATCCTGATGTACTTTTTAGCTTTGCTGCTGCTATTTCTTTGCTTCCAAGAAATGATATCAGCTGTTGCCATTCTTGTCTAGTTGGTATATGATAACCTACAGGTGCAATACCTCTCGAATCATTCACAGCATACCAATTATATAGCTTTCCATATCTATCTCCATTAATTGGATTATACGCATAGTAGCACCAAGCAGGTTGTCCTTTTTTCCCAGCATCCTGCCAATCTCTTGCTGTTTTTGCCTGAGAAATACTATCACCATTCCTAAAGATAGGAATATCAAGATTTTTTGTCATCCATACTTGATTGCCAATCTTCACATTTGTTTGTGAGAGTATCAATGGGGAGGTGAGGAATAATATCCATAATACAAAGTGCTTGACCATAACATTACTCTTAGAATTCATCGAACTGACTTAATCCTTTATACAACGAACAGAAAGACCGCACCCTTTGGATAATGGGCCATATCCAACATTACCGTCATTGTATAAAGAAAGAAGGTAAGCCGTTGAGTTACCAAATTCATCTTCAATTTCTGTTTTACTCCACCAATAAGCTTGTTCTTCTTTACCCTGAAAAAAGTCTGAGTATTCATCATAATACCTATATCCACCGGGCAATGCAGTAAACCCGGTTGTATTAGTACCTTTGAGATAGCTCCATCCGGTTGTGCTTTTCAAAAAGTGAATGGGTGCTCAGGGTCTTTATCATATTCTTCAGTGAGTACAAGATAATCTTGCCATGATGGTATATGCCAACCCAGAGGAGCTAAACCTCTCGGGTCATTCACTGCATACCAATTATACAGTTTTCCATAGAGCTTTCCATTTGCAGTAGAATGTTCATAATAACACCAGGCAGCTTGTTTATTATTAAAGGCATTTGCCCACTCTTTTTGAGTCTTGGCTTGTGGTATAGGATCTCCATTCCTAAACTTATCGACATCCAAATTCTTTGCCATCCACACTTGATTGCCAATTTTGACAGATTGGTATTCTTGTTTTTGTGCAAAGGAATAACAAAAAGAAAATACAAACAATATCATTGTAAGAGTTATGTTTCGCATAATGCAAACCTTGATTTTTATATTATCTATTTTCATATCTGCAATCTCTCACTCCCCAAACTTCTCTTTGCGGAGAGCATTCACGATGTCTACTGTTTGAATGCTGATTTAGATAATGGAAAGGAAGAGATT
>JBEEPK010000127.1:0-2684 GCA_041191145.1 Bacteroidota bacterium | reverse complement strand
GGCAATTCGTACTGCTGATATTGCTTTGCAATCCGCAGGAAAAGGTACAATTCCCACGAAGAGAAGCGAAAAATTGAATGAAAGACATTATGGCGATCTCCAAGGATTGAATAAAGATGAGGTTGGAGAGGAATTCGGTTCCGATCAACTTAAAATATGGAGGCGGAGTTTTGATATTCCACCACCAAATGGAGAATCACTCAAGATGACACAAGAGAGAGTACTCCCATATTTTCATGAAGAAATTATTCCTGTCTTGAAAGAAGGAAAGAATGTGCTAATCACTGCACATGGAAATTCACTTCGCGCACTCATTGCAGAATTGGATAAACTTTCGAAAGAAGAAATACTTGAACTCAATATCGCAACGGGTAAACCAATTGTCTATACATTAGATGAACACACCCTTGAGATACTAGATAAGAAACAATTGCTACATCAATAATAATCGGAGAATGCATTGGCTGCATCCAAACAAAAAAACACACTTGCACAAAGCAAAGCATATGCACTGTTTTGCGCAAGAGTAATGGCTGATAAAAAAGCAGAGAATATTCTAGTGATGGATTTAACAAAAGCTGAAGGTTCACCTGCAGAGTATTTTGTACTATGTTCTGGTTTGTCAGAAGTACAAGTAGATGCTATATCTGCAGGAGTAGAAAGAGCCGGAAAAGAGGCAGGACAAGGATTTCCCAAATCAGAGGGGTGGAATGCAAGACAATGGGTGATACTCGATTATTTCGATGTTGTCGTACATGTTTTTCATACTGATGCCCGTGATTTCTATCGAATAGAAAAACTCTGGGGTGATGCTGATTTTTATGTATTGGAAGATGATAAATTATCTAAAATGAATAAAACCAATAAGCAGAAATACTTAACGGAATTAAGCAAAGAAAGAAGAACTCCTGAGAGATATCAACCAATTGGTTCTTTTGATGAGGATGGATTATGATGCATCGGTTTATTGAATTGTCATTCATACAAGCCGCAAAAGAAATTGGCATAGATGCACCAGGCATCAATTTTGAAAGACCCAAAATTGCAGATCATGGTCACCTTTCTACCAATATTGCCATGACCTTGGCAAAGCAATTGAGAAAGAAACCTCAAGACATTGCTCAGGACATCATTGCACATCTGAATCTGGATTCAACAATCATTGACAAAGTTGAAATAGCAGGTGCCGGCTTCATTAATGTTTATCTCAATCCACATGCATTTCATCTTGCAATGATGGAGATGATTGCAATGGGTAACTCATATGGAACATCCAACATTGGTTCCGGAAAAACAGCTAATATTGAATATGTGAGTGCAAACCCGACAGGGAAATTACATCTTGGACATGGAAGGAATGCGGCAATAGGTGATACTGTTTCCAATCTTTTGGAATGGACCGGTTATACCGTTACCAGAGAATATTATTTCAATAATGCCGGCAATCAAATGAATATGCTGGCTAAATCTATATTTGCCAGATATCAGCATCTTACAGGAAATTCTGAATTTCCATTTCCGGAAGATGGATATCATGGTGAGTATATCATTGAAATAGCTGAAAAAGCATTCAAACAATATGGAAATTCACTTGTGGATGAGAATACCGAAACCCTTTCAACGTTGAGAAAAATGGGTGAAGAATGGTGTTTTGCTTCCATTATGAATACACTCAAAAAGATGAATATCCATCAAGATACTTTCTTTAATGAGGATTCGCTATTTACCAATGGAACGATTGATTCATTACTCGCTGAATTAAAGAATAAAGATCTTAGTTATGAAAAAGATGGTGCAACATGGATGAAGTTCTCGGAAATTGACGATTCGCTCACAGACAGAGTGATTGTTAAAAGTACAGGAGAGCCCACATATCGCTTACCTGATATAGCATATCATCGAACAAAATTCGAAAGAAACTATGATCTTATAGTTGATATTTTTGGTGCAGATCACATAGCAACAATTCCGGATGTGAAAGCCGGAATTCGAGCATTGGGCTATGATATTTCTAAACTAAAAGTTCTCATTTATCAATTTGTTACTCTATGGGATAATGGAGAGCAAGTCAAAATGAGTAAAAGATCCGGCAAAAGCTATACGCTGGATGAATTGATTGATGAAGTAGGTGCAGATGTCGTGAGATTCTTCTTTCTCATGAGAGGAGCCCAAACACAATTGGAATTTGATTTGCAAATAGCTCGTGAGCAAAATGATAAAAATCCTGTGTATTATTTGCAATATGTGCATGCCAGAATATGTTCATTGCTTAGACAAATCGAGGAGCAACAATTGCAAATACAGGATACATTTGATGCATCATTGCTCACTCATTCTTCTGAATTGAATTTGATTTCAATCTTAACAAGATTTGAGGAAGTGACAATTCGAGCCGCACATAATCTCGAACCACAAATGATATCCGAATATTTGAGAGAAGTAGCTTCTGCATTTCATTCATTTTATCATGATTGCAGAATTTTGGGTATGGAATCATCACTCATGAATGCAAGAATTCATCTTGCAATACTTACCAAAACAGTGATGAGTAATGGATTGACAATTTTAGGTATTTCTTCACCAACCTCAATGTAAGGATTGAACAATGGAAACTCCGGAAATAGGTGGATATAAATCCATCAGAATGGAAATGGAACCTGGCACATATTATTGGTGCTCATGTG
>JBEEPK010000126.1:0-2738 GCA_041191145.1 Bacteroidota bacterium | reverse complement strand
ATCCAATAAATACAGCGTTTTTCCAGTTGAGATTTTCGATAATTCTGTTGCAAGCTTCACTCGTTGCGCCTCACCGCCTGATAAGGTGGGAGCTTGTTGACCGAGAGTGATATACCCCAATCCAACATCATGCAAGGTTTGTAATTTTCTTTTGATGGAAGAAAGTTCACTGAAAAAATCGAGAGATTCTTCAATGGTCATGGAAAGAATATCAGCGATGGATTTTCCCTTATACTTTACTTGCAATGTTTCAGAATTATAGCGTTTGCCGCCACACATATCACAGTTCACAAAGACATCAGGCAAATAATTCATCTCGATTTTTTTCATTCCCGCGCCTTCACATTCTTCGCAGCGACCACCCGGAACATTGAATGAAAATCGACCTTGTTTATATCCGCGAACTTTTGACTCAGGAAGTTGCGTAAAGAAATCACGAATCTGCGTGAACACACCAGTATATGTCACTGGATTGCTTCTCGGAGTTCTGCCAATCGGCGCTTGATCGATTTCAATCACTTTGTCTATATGTTCCAAACCTTCGATGGAACCATAGGGAAGGGGCGAAATCAAAGCATGATGAAAATGTCTCGAGAGAATCGGATACAAAGTATCATTCATGAGCGTGGATTTACCGCTTCCACTCATGCCCGTGATGCAAGTCCATGTGCCAAGAGGAATGCGAACATCAATGCCTTTTAGATTATGTCCCGTGGCATTTTTGAGTTCAAGAACTTTTCCATTGCCCGCG
Organism: Bacteroidota bacterium; assembly: GCA_041191145.1. Classification (GTDB taxonomy): domain Bacteria; phylum Bacteroidota; class Ignavibacteria; order Kapaibacteriales; family UBA961; genus UBA961. The sequence continues at coordinate 1,987 of JBEEPK010000126.1, read as the reverse complement.
CGTCTTTCATCAGGCAATTCGATATCATCCTCACCTGATAAGTATCTTGCAGTGGTGGATTCCGGAAATTTAAGTGTATTCTTTTTTGTATAGACATTGATCTCATCAGGTGAACCTTGATAAACAATCCGCCCACCATGCACGCCGGCACCCGGTCCAATATCAATCAAATGATCTGCTTGTTCAATCATTTCTCGATCATGCTCGACAATGAGAACAGTATTGCCAAGATCGCGCAATTGTTTGAGTGAATGAATCAATTTTCCATTATCATGCTGATGAAGTCCTATGCTTGGTTCATCGAGCACATAGGTCACGCCAACCAATTGCGATCCAATTTGCGAAGCGAGACGAATACGCTGAGATTCACCACCTGAAAGGGTTCTTGCAGAGCGATCAAGCGAGAGATAATCCAAACCGACATTGAGTAAAAATTCCATGCGTGAAATGATCTCTTTCAAAATCACGGAAGCAATCATCATCTCTCTTTCAGACAATAATTTCGTGAGTGAATGCATGTATTCAATCCCGCGTGTGATGTCCAGTCGCGTAATTTCTGAAATTGATTTTCGATCAATCTTCACGGCGAGGGAATTAGCTTTGAGTCTGCCACCGGAGCAAGTCTCGCATTCTATTTCGCTCATTGCTTGTTCAAGTTTCTGCTTGATATCCGATGATGAAGTATGATGATAGATTTCTCTGAAATGCGGAATCACTCCTGAAAACCTCACTTGAGCCGTGAAAATCGAACTCGTTCCCGGAACCTTGATATTCACTTTGTCTCTGCTTCCATGCAAGATGATTGAACGAATATTTTCGGGTAACTCCGAATATGGTGAGCTGAGATCAAATCGCAATTGCTTTGAGAGTTGAATAATTTGATCCCATAATTGCGTCTTGCGTTTTTTTCCTATTGGTCCAATCGCACCTTCTGCAAGCGAAAGTGAAGGATTGGGAATCAGCAAATCCTCTGAAAAATCACTCACGATGCCGAGTCCCTCACAATCAGAACAAGCTCCAAAAGGAGAATTGAATGAGAAGGCATTTGGAGCAAGTGTGTCATAACCTGCGCCACATTGCGGACATGTATTGAGTGTTGAATGCAATGATTCTATCCATTCATTCGGCTTTTCTTCGGAGAGAATCATGACAACGGATTCACCTAATTTGAGGGCGATTTCAAGAGATTCAGTGAGTCGCGATTCAGCATCTTTGCTGATCATCAACCGATCAATGATGAGTTCAATAGAATGAGTTTTATATCTTGAAACCTGCATTCCTTCAGAGATTTCAGTGATCTCGCCATCGATGCGGACTCTTGTATAACCCTGCTTCCGGAATTGCTCAAAGAGTTCTTTGTAATGTCCTTTACGCCCTTTTACCACAGGCGCAAGAATCATGATGCGCATGTTTTCAGGCTTGGTGAGCAGCATTTCCACCAACTGTTCTATCGTTTGTTTATGCACCGGAATATCACATTCTACACAATGTTGAATGCCAATTTTTGCATACAGAAGTCGAAGATAATCATACACTTCCGTCACTGTGCCAACCGTTGAACGAGGACTATTTCCAATGGATTTTTGCTCAATGGAAATCGCAGGCGAGAGGCCTTCAATGCTATCGATTTCCGGCTTTTTCATCATCCCCAAAAATTGTCTTGCATATGCGGATAGACATTCCACATAGCGCCTCTGACCCTCAGCATAAATCGTATCAAAAGCCAATGAAGATTTACCCGACCCAGAAATGCCTGTGATCACCACCAATTCATCTCGTGGAATATCGCATGAGATATTGCGAAGATTATGCTCTTTGGCACCTCGAATCGCAATATGCGTGAGTTCTTCGGGGATATCGGAAAGAAGATCTGTTGTGCTTTTCTTAATAGTATTGCGACTCATGCGGGAGATATTTCAGTGTAATTGGAATGTTATGCCAACAATGCTTGTTATGATGCGGTTCCTGTGGCGTATGAATGCCGTCA
>JBEEPK010000125.1:0-2804 GCA_041191145.1 Bacteroidota bacterium | reverse complement strand
CTGGACCATGGATATTTTGACAATGAATCATTTGGTCCGGGCTGGGCAATCGATGATATACCCTATCCTTATTCAGCACCTATTTCTGCAATATCCTTTTATGATAATAAAGTTGAGTTATCATTCAAACCGGGAGTCAAGGCCGGAGATTATTCACGTCTGACAATCATTCCCGATAATTCATATCTGAGAATTGTCAATAATGTGATGACAGTTCAATCGAATACGCCTACGATATTGGAAACTGACTCAGATCCACGCTCAGGAGTCATTGATATTCAAGGAGCGATTGCACTTCCCGATCCGACCTCATCCACAAAAAAGACAAGTGTCGATCCTTCAACTTCCATCGGTCTTAGCATAGATGATCCGGTACAATACTTTTTACATGTATTCAAGCAAAGACTTGAAAAAATGGGCATACGAATTCGTGGCTCACTTCTTCGAAATGAATTGATCGATGGACCAATCAATTATGTTGAATTAAAACAAATATTCACTCATATATCACCACCTCTCTCTTCCATCATCGGTACCATCAATACATTCAGTCATAATCTTGGAGCGGATATGCTGTTCAAGACTATGGGTAAAGAACAATTTGGAGAAGGGTCATTTTCAAAGGGAACCGAGAGCATCAAAAAATATGTATCCTCTATTGGAATCATGCCGGAGCAATGCTCAATCGTTGATGGCTCAGGATTATCCCGTTTGAATCTGCTCAGCGCGCAACAACAAACAACATTACTTTCCAAGGTGCATAGATCTACGTATAAAGAAGTCTTCCGAGCTTCACTTGCTAAACCAGGCATGCCGGGTACATTGAATAATCGGATGCTTAAATCCCTTGCTCAACAACAAGTGATTGCAAAAACCGGATCAATGAATAATGTCTCATGTCTTTCCGGATATATCACCACCCGAGATGGCGAAGAATTGGCCTTTTCCATCATGATCAATGGATTTACTGCACCGGATGGTATCATTCGAAATATTCAAGACATGATTTGCATGCGCTTGGCCAGTTTTACACGGAAGTGATTTCATGCTTGATTCTATTTCATATACCGATACTTTTTTTAGCGAGTTAAATCCTCACATGATTCGCTGTGCCGCATTGATGCGAGGTTTTCGTGTTCCAGATCCTCTTCATTTCACCTATTGTGAGCTTGGCTGCGGAACAGGGCATTCCATTCTTATCTTCGCAGCTGCAAATCCACAGGCAATATTCATCGGGATTGATTTCAATCAAGAACATATTGAATATGCAGTGAAAAGAGCTAAAAAACTAGGCATTGGCAATTGTCAATTCATTCATGCAGACATCACAACTCTTGATGCTCTGCCTCAATCCGACTATATCGTCATGCATGGACTCTATACATGGGTACATGAGCCGGTGCACAATGCAATTCATCAATTGATTGAATCTTCCCTGACTGAACATGGTCTTGTATTGGTGAGCTATAATGCCTATCCCGGTTGGCATGTATATGAACCTCTGCGCATGATGTTCCGAGAATATTCGATGCAATTATCCGAAGATCCATTTTATAATGCCGAACAAGGTTTGGGATTCCTCGCATGGATGCATGAGCAGCAAGCTGAATACATGAAGATTGTTCCATCTGCAGGGACTTTCATAGAGGAGTTATCAAAGCATGATTTGCGATATATCATTCATGAATATTATGCCGAAAATTGGAGACCATTATGGTTCAAAGAAATGAATCAGAAGATGGAACACTCAGGATTGACATTTGCAGGACAGGTTCCATTTTATCTCAATATCGGTGAGATTGCTCTGCCAGAAGGATTTGAGGATATGCTTGCAATTGGAGAAGATGTCATCCAATTTGAAATGTATAAAGATTTCATTCGCAATACAATGTTCCGATGGGACATCTATGCTCATGGAACAAGAGATATGCTAGATCCTTTTGATACACTTCACTTTGGCAAAGTTACTTTGCATGATGCTTCTTACTCAGATATACAATTGCCGGGATCTCGCACTTTTCATTTGGATGAAGAAGTGCATGCGCCAATCATGCAGGCAATTGCATCCGGTTGTTCAACAGCATCTAACATCGCAAATAAATTAAGTCTCGACAAAACAATTGTGCAAGATGCATTGATCAATTTACTCGCTGCCGAACAAATCAAACCAATTACCTTGGATCAAGCATCAGATCTATCTTTGGGGACTTTCATACAATCAGTTTTAGCTTTTTTGGAAGAAGCTACGATGAGAGATGAGCATGTCATACCATCGCTATATTCGGGCTCCGGAATCATCATCAATAAAGATACAGCACTCTTGCTTTTAGCAGAAATCAAGCATCAAGATTATGTAATTGAATGGATTGCAGAATGGATGGAAATCAATGGATATGGAAGTTTTGATTTGACACGCAATCATGCAGAAGAAGCATATCATAGTTTTGCATCCACATTTCCTTTTTGGAAACGAATGCGCATACTCTAAAAATCACAAGAAAGTTTTTTATGAAAATGAACAGAACTCAAAGTAATTACATATATTTGCGGGCATTTTAATTCCCTCAATTTACTGCAGCATAAAGATCACATGGGATTCAAGATGGCGATCGTTGGAGCAACCGGTTTGGTTGGTAGAACGATGCTCAAAGTATTGGAAGAAAAAAACTTCCCCGTAGATTCACTTACATTGCTTGCCTCGGAAAGATCCGCAGGAACAACAATGGAATTTCTCGGTTCACAGCTCACGGTTCAAGAACTGAATGAGCATTCTTTTGAGGCCATTGATATTGCGCTCTTTTCGG
>JBEEPK010000124.1:0-2998 GCA_041191145.1 Bacteroidota bacterium | reverse complement strand
GAATCTGAGCACCCTGACAATGATAAATTCATGAATAAACCTGCAGAAGCAAGAGGAGCAATACCTAATGCTTTTAAAATAGTTCTTCTTTGAGAGTCTGTAAAGGTTTTCTGCTCTGCCATATACATATCCGATTTTTAATTAACAATTTGGGTTCAACATAGCGAGAAAATATGTTAGTAGCAAATTACTTTTTTGCGAATAAATTGATTATCACGGAATTATAACCATACCTACATTCTTCTTAGGAAAAATGTTCTCATCTCGCCTTTGCCTTTAATCTGCATTGTACCTCGATCATGAATAGAAATCACTCCGAATGATAAAGTGATCGTATCCGGAAAAGATTCCGATCCAGACAAACCACAAAGATTTCGAACAAATGATTCACTTACATGCACTTCTTCTCTTTGTCCTTGAGATTCCATCCTTGATGCAGTGTTGACAGTATCTCCCCAAAGATCATACGTATATTTGTGACCACCAATGACTCCTGCAATGACCGGTCCACAGTGTAAACCAATTCTAACTTTAATTATATCATGTCCGGGAAAGCGATGTTTTTTTGAAACATCCAATGCTTGAAATGCAAATTCAGTAATCTTTTCAGCATGATTTTCACGCAATGTCGGAATTCCACAAGCACCCATATAAGCATCGCCCAGTGTCTTGATCTTTTCAATCCCTAGTTCAAGAGCGAGTGCATCAAAATCTGTGAAGAGACCATTCAAAGTGCCAACTACTTCAGCCGCCTGTAATTTCAAGGCGGTTTCCGTGAAAGAAACTATATCCGCAAAAATGATACTCACATTTTCATGCTGCTCTGCTATCATTGTTTCACCTGAAACAATTCGATTTGCAATTTCAATCGGCAGAATATCATGTAGGATTCGTTCTTTTTCTTTGAATCGAATCAATGACTCTTGATTTGATCTTTCAATTTGTTCAATCTTGCGTATGAGCTCTAATTCCACTGCTTGCTTTTTTGCTTGTTCATTCATCACTTCTCTTTCCAAATCATGATATAATTTGAAATGATGAAATGCTTCCCCAACTCGATTAAGAGTTTCATATAATTTTGATATCGAGAAATGCGTTCTGTATTCTTCTCTTTTCTGACCTAACTCCTTATGAACTTTCAATGCTTCTTTCAAATAATTCTCGCTTTTTCTTGCATCAAAATGTTCAAAATCAGAAATACCATATAAATCACCTAATGCTGCCTTCCATCCGGCTTCTTCTGCTCTGATTCCAAGTTCATTCGAAATTGAAACTGCCTTTTGTAAATATTCATTGCCTTTAGAATAATCCTTGACCGCAATAAAAACCAATCCTAAATTTCCATATGCAGATGCTATTTCAGACTTACTTCCAATTCTCTTTGCAATCTCCATTTGTACATTTAAATAGTCCATTGCATCTTGATTCTCGCCTTTAACTCTATATATCTCTCCAAGATTTTTAGCAATGTACATTTCTTGATCAGGATTCGGAAATTCCTTCAATAATTCTAGAGCTTGCTGATTATACTTCAAGGCTTGTTCATGATCGCCTAGATCTTTATTAATAGTGGCAATATTGCCAAGCTGGCGAATCATCCCGGAAATATTTTCATGCTCTTCATCGATCTTAAGTGCTTTCTGATAACATTCCAATGCCTTTTGAAAATCAGATACAGATCCATAAACAACTCCCATATTTCCATAATACATTGAGTGATTTGTGCTTATACCTAATTGTTCATCAAGATTCATGGCTTTGTTGTAAAACTCTAGAGCCTTGGTATACTCTCCAAGATTACTATAAATCACTCCCATATTTCCAAGTATTGAAGCGATACCACTTGCATTCCCCATTGCTTCTTCTTTCTTGAGTGCGGATTTGTAATATGTTAGAGCATTGTCGAATTCTGAAATGCTCACATATGTCATTCCAATATTTGTCTCGCAACTTGCTATTTTCCGATCATCCCCAAGTTGTTTTGCTAATTCCAAACCTTGTAGATAATAAGAAAGTGCTTCATTGAATTCCGACATATAATAATGAAGAACACCGAGATTCATTAGATACTTTGCCATTCCGTCCAAGTCACGCTCTTCAATGCATAATTCAAGAGCTTGTTTCATTAAGTCACGTGCTTGCTCGAACATTCCTGCTTGAAGGAATAAGACACCAGCATTTCCATTAATTTGTGAACAGAGCGCTTTACTCCATGAAGAACCATGTTCTTTCATGAGCTTCATGGAAATTGATGAAGATATCTCTCCCTTATTACGATTTCCTCTCCTCCAATATGATTGAGATAGTAGTACATGAATATGTGCCAAATATTCCGGATCAAGGTGCAAGTTTGAGTCTAGAATGCTCAGACAAGCTTCTTCCAATTGTTCATAATGTCCCAAATCCAGTAATAACTGTAGTGGGGCAATATCGTACTTGACATTATGTACTTTTTCTATTATCATCAAAATTCAATCGTAATGCTCTTTGCTGTTGGATTATATGTCACTGTGAATGTTTGAGCGGATGCACTTGATTGACCACCAATATTCTGCGCAAAATTTCCTTCACTCAATCCAAATTCAGCACCATGATTTGGACATACTGCTTTATTCCCCAAGGGAACTCCAATAGTACCACCTTCATGCGGACAATAGCTCGACATAGCACGGAATTTATCTTGTGCTGTTCTCACTACGATGACAGGTCTATTGCCATTCATATTTGCACCGAATGCACGACGAATGGAACCACCAATTTCCAATAGTGAAGGTTCATTTGCTAAAGTTAAGGTTACCTTCTCACCGGTAAGCGGGGTATTTGGATTATCTTCATCCGAACAACCGGTTGTACATAAACTCATAATCACTGCACCGGATACCACTGGCAATATTCCCATTGTGCGAATGAATTGTCTGCGATCTACTTGATTCTCTTTCATGCTTCCTCCTTAATGTTTGATGATTGATTGCGAGCGAATGCGATGTCCTGCATGATC
>JBEEPK010000123.1:0-3011 GCA_041191145.1 Bacteroidota bacterium | reverse complement strand
CCATCCAATACAGCTTTCAAAGCCGGCTCGGCGAGTGGTTTCATATTCACAAACCATTGATCGCTCAGATATGGCTCAACGGGCTCGCCGCCTCTTTCTGAAAACCCAACATTATGCGTATAGTCTTCAACTTTCTCGATGAGATCAAGTTCTTGTAGGCGTGCCATCACTTGTTTTCTGGCAATAAAACGATCTAGTCCCTGGAATTCACCTGCAAGTTCATTCAATGTTGCATCTGCATTGATGGCATTCGGCATGGGAAGGGAATGTCTGTTTCCAACTTCAAAGTCATTCGGATCATGCGCAGGAGTGATCTTCACGCAGCCGGTTCCGAAAGTGGGATCGGCATAGTCATCACCAATGATTGGAATTGCTTTTCCGGTGATGGGAACTATGACATTCGTTCCGATCAGATGCTTATACCGTTCATCATTTGGATTCACCGCTACGGCAACATCACCAAAAATCGTTTCGGGTCGAACGGTAGCAACATTCAGCCAGCCATCGCCGGATTCAAAATGATAGCGAAGCGTGTAAATATGCTCCTTGACTTCACGGAATAATACTTCTTCATCACTCAATGCAGATTGTGCCACAGGTGACCAATTGATGATACGCTTTCCACGATAAATCAAGCCTTCATCGAAAAGTCTGATGAATGTTTCGCGAACGGCATTGGAAGCAGATTCATCCATAGTAAACAATGTGCGATTCCAATCGCATGAAATACCAATAGAACGCATTTGTTTGAGAATGATATCGCCATATTGATTGCGCCATTCCCAAACTTTTTCCAAAAACTGTTCTCTTCCCAAATCATGACGAGTCAATTTTGATTCGCGAAGCTGTTGTTCCACTTTAGTTTGCGTGGCAATTCCAGCATGATCTAAACCTGGGAACCAGCATGTTTCCCTGCCTTCCATGCGATGTCTACGGATATAAATATCCTGAATCGTATTGTTGATAACATGTCCCATCGTGAGCACACCGGTTACATTCGGTGGAGGCATCAAAATGGAATAGGGTTTCCTATCTGCATTTGGACTTGAAGAAAATATGCCTGATTGCAACCAGCGCTCATAGGTGCTTTGTTCAATCCCCGAGGGATCATATGATTTGGACAATTCGCTCATGTGTGAAATGGAATTCGGACTTTGAATGAACTCAATTTATGAAGCGCAAAAATACGAAATCTTTTGCAGTGACTAGGGAGGATAAACCATGAATTTATTCATGGAAACATGGCCTTTATTCAAAAAAAATTTTATGTTTGTACACCGCCTTGAAGGAAGCAGCACCCGAAAGGCATAATCCAGTCGATACTTTCATACGAAATCTGAGATACAATGACTTCAAAGTCAAGGTCCCGTCGTGTCCAGAAACAAAGGACACCCCGCAAGACCCGTTCACTTTCGAGTAGAATTGCATGGGGTAGAATCATAGCCACTGCAATCGTCCTCGGGGTGATCGTATCCATCGTCGTAGCCGATAAAATTCCGCTCATCGGTGCATCTTGCAATGTTCCCGAACCAATCCCAACGAAGACTATCGTAAAAAGAGGTGCGGAACTCACATCTGAAGACAGCACTCGTTCCATCGTTGCATTCAGATCGCACATTCAATCTTTGATTGATCAATCGGGGATAACCCAAAACAGTAAAATCAGCATTCGCATCATGTCCTCTCAGCAGAATGAAATTTTCTTTGAGAAGAACCCTGATCATTATTTGACGCCTGCTTCCACAACCAAGCTCTTTCCAACATTTGCCGCTTATGCATTGCTCGGTGCGGATTATATGGTGCCCACAAGAGTATTTACCAATGCTCCGATTGAGAATGGCATTGTAAAAGGCGATGTGTATTTGAAAGGATATGGCGATCCAACCTTATCTGAGCAAGACATTAAAGACTTGGTGAGAGAAATCGCAAAGAAAGGAATCACCGCAATTGAAGGGAATATTAATGCGGATGCTACATATTTTGATGATATAACTGAAAGGCATATCTATAGCGGTGACAATGAAGTCGTTGAACCACTTGCTCCAATAACTGCTTTAGGAATGAATCGCAATGGTTTTGCCGTTGAAGTGCGTTCCGGTGAAGTGTCCATCATCCCTCAATCAGATGCGATTTCACTATCCCGTTCGGGACTTTCTGCAAAAGAACCGGTGATTGCGAAGAAGAGTACAAAAGCTGAAGTCAAGAATAAGAAATCAAGCAAGAAAAAAGAAGTCGTAAAAGTATCCAAAAAGAAAAGCAAAGCAGCGAAATCCAAGAAATCCGAAAAGAAGAAATCAACAAAAGAGAAAAAGAAAGGCAAAAAGCGTGCTTCGCTTGATCCATATTTGATTGAACTTTCAACTTATGTGGGTGATGTTCCAAAAGCTCCCAAATCTCGCAAAGGCAAAAAAGCTCGTGTCAGCATCTCTACAAGCGGTTCAACAAGCGGCATGCAAACTGTTTCTGTAAGTGGAAGAGGTTCTGCTACTTCCTATCTCACAATGAAATATCCTGATATGTTTGTTGCCGGTGTGCTTAGACATCAATTACGATTGGCCGGAATATCTGTGAAGGGTATCGTATCCAGAAAAGCTACTCCCGATAATGCAGAAATCATTGGAGAATTCAAGCATCCACTCAGTTATCTTGTTGGATTGGTCAATAAGAACAGCGATAATTTCCTTGCAGAACATGTCTATAAACTTGTAGGTGCATCTGCCGGAGGACAAAAAAACACTGGAAAAGTGGCTACAGAAACAGTTAAACGCGTGCTCTCTGACAATGGAATTCCCGTGGATGGCATTTGTATCTATGATGGAAGCGGACTTTGCAGAAAAAATCTCTTCAGCGCTGCAGTACAAACCATGCTGTTGAATCGTGCTTTGAAATTACCATTTGGACAGGACTTCAAAAATTCTCTCTCCGTTGCCGGTGTGGATGGAACTTTGAGAAAACGCATGTCAGGCACTTATGCGGCAAGTAATTTGCGAGCAAAAACCGGAACATTGCGT
>JBEEPK010000122.1:0-3046 GCA_041191145.1 Bacteroidota bacterium | reverse complement strand
GATTGTCCTTTTTCTATCAATGGCGCATCAAGTGAATATGATATGTCTCCGGAATGTAATGTGATGATCCCTTTCGTATTGTCAATGTCAACCTTCTGGGCTCCCTCTATCGTAAAACTCATGCTTGGTTTTGAAGAATGAGGTAAAATCCATTTCCAATATTGATCTGCGAATTTATGCTTCATCAATACTTGCGATTGATCATCCTTAATCTCAAGTTCAGAATATACGATTTCCTGAGTAGGTGTATCTTTCCCATCAATGACATTGATGCGATGTACTACTTTATTGAAATCGGCATGAATTTCTTTGGAAAGAGTAGATTTTACATGGAAGACATGTCTTTTAGATTTTGACTTTACATCAATGAAAATCCCAGATGCATCAAACCAAATCACTGCATCACCATTGCGCACATAGCCAAAAACAGATGAAGGGTATTGACCTTGATTACGGACAATACCCTTCGGAATAGGATATGTATTTATGTCTTTCGCAATGATGTCTTGAATCATCATTGACAAAAGGATGCATGCATGCAATAGAAATAACAGACTGCTTCCCGGGCCTGTTTGTAGAAATCTGACCATGGATATCGCTGAGGTTAGTTCGGTTCTCTGTCATACTGCAAACAGAGACAATACGAAAATACCTCAGTTCTAACTGAGAACAAAGTATTTATCAGTTTTCCGGCAATTTCTCAGCCCTGAACTTTTTCTCCAATCCAAGCACCAATCATGGACAATACACCACCCAAGATCAATGCAATCATGATTTCATCGAAACCTGGAGGAACCAAAGCCAAAGTCAGAATATCCACATTGATCACCAAAGTGAATAATCCTGCTAGGGCCGCCTCCATAATTGTCACTCCAGCTGATCTGTAGCCAATCAAAAAACCGGTTATGAAAAGGCCGATGACGAATGCTATCATCAAAGGAGTGAATACAAAACCAAGGAAGATGATGAGCAATGTGGAAACCAAGATGGACACCATCACGCCAAGTATGGTTCCTGCCAAAACCCATCCCCATTCGAGATGTTTCACTTCGGAAGCAGCTTCCATTGTCCCTTGTAACATTTCACCTGCCCATGCCCCCGCGAAAGAGAGCATGATGCCATTCAAACCTATGAGCAAAATATGCTCAGGATGAATATCGGCAAAACCTTGTAGATTCATGCCGGGAAGGAAATAGTACAAAGCAAGACTCACAATCACTGAGGATATGACAGGCTCTGCAATAGTTTCATCCTTTGAGAGCAATCCCGCAACCATTCCACTTAAAATGAAACCGGAAAGCAAGGAAAGAACAGGAAATGGCAAGGCGGCAAAAGTACTTCCGCTCATCCAACCCAAACCAAAGACGGCGATCAAACCGATAACTAATGATCCCGCCACACTTTTCAAATCCAATGAACCTATAATTCCATTGCCCATGTGAGAATCCTTGAAAAATGAATATGAATACCAAATAAATTCAGGAAATTGCATGAATGTTCGCACTAAATAGTGCATTGTCAAGACAATACGCAAATTTTTTTGCATTTACGAGCATCGAAAGCTCATTTTTGCGTTCAAATACTCAATAATTCTCGAATAGAATGCGCATTCAAGATCATCTAGGAAAAATCACATGGACCATGCTTGACAAAGTATTGTTCATGGCTTATGGACTCATCAGACTGTATCAGGTGAGCATGATGAACCCTTCTGAATTTGGTCTTTTTGCCCTTTTGGATGCAATCATCATTGCAATTTCAACTCTCACGGACAGCTTTGCACTTAATGGAATTGTTAAATATGGCTCAAGATTGCAAGAAAGAGCCAAATTCAATGCTTTGATTGCTTTGTCACATGTCGGTCTATCCGGAATACTGTGCCTTTCAATCTATCTTGCTGGAAATAATATCGCTCGACTCTTTGGCGAACAACAACTCATACATGTCGCTGAATATGTTCCAATTCTGATGTTACTTACCATTCCAAGACTCTTCTTTATTAAATTTCTCCTTCGAGAAACACAAATGAGATCAGTGTTCATTGCAAATGGCTCTTGGTTTTTTACGATGATTGGCTTAACAATCTACTTGGGAATGCAAAAAGGGGAATTAAGTTTATCCGACATGGTCTATATTTCAGGTGCTGGAACAGCAATAGGTTCTCTTGCCGGTGGTCTGCTTTCATTTCGATCCATTGAATTTGCAAAGCCGACAATGCCTGTTTTCCGTGAATTCATTCGATTCGGCGCATTTCAAGTGGCATGGAATATCCCTGCAACCATCATGCGACATTTAGATGTGTATATCGTGCAGTATTTCTTTGGTACCGCAATCGTTGGTATTTTTCAATCTGCAAAAACACTTTATCGATTCTTTGAAGCATTGATCGACGGCATCAGTGGTTTATACTATCCAGCGCTTGTGAGAATGCATGCTCGTGACGATAGAAAAGCAGAACATGCAATGACATCAAAGATCATTTCCTTTACAATGTTTGCAATGACTGGGATAGTGATCATCTTTCAACTAGGCATCGGTGAATGGCTCGTGACTATGTTTCTAAGTCAGAAATATCTCTTGGCATATCAGCATTTTTCTCTCTTGATGCTCACCGCGATCATTTTGCCTATGATGATCACCGCAATCATCTTCATTACAAGAGATCACATGAAAGCCCTACTGGCAAATGCCATCATAAGCTCCTTGACCGGCATCATTGTTTCGATATTCATCGGAATGAGTGGTCATTCCGAGTTGATTGCACTTGGTACAATGAGCTACACTTTTACTTTTTCTTTGATTGGAATCATATATGCGATAAAGCAAGAAATCTTTTATCCAATGGATTTCTTCAGGGCAATTCCTGATACTCTGCATTTTGTACAAGCACTCTTGCATAAAAAGTCATGAATGCACTCTTCGACATCATCATTCCAACATATAATAATCGCGATGAATTATTGGCTTGCATTCGTGGATTTGAACAACAAACCATCAAAGATTTCCGCTTATTGATTTGCATCGATGGATCCACAGATGACACAAT
>JBEEPK010000121.1:0-3932 GCA_041191145.1 Bacteroidota bacterium | reverse complement strand
TCACGCAAAGCTCGCAAGAATGCGCCTCCGGTTGAAGCAGCTCCAGCAGAGGAAGTTGCTCCCGTTGAAGCACCTGCAGAAGAAGTATCTAATTCTACAGAGGATACACCTGCAGCAGAACCATCAGCTGAGCAAGCAGAAGGTTGATAGAATTTCTATAGTAAGAATTCAAAGGTGTGATCATATGATCACACCTTTTTTATTTGGAGGACTTATCTTCTGCTGTTCTTCTTTTTAACTCTTCAATGATTGCATCCATCTCAGAATCAAAATTATCTTTATAACTCTGCAACTTCAGTAATAGAGCATCATCTGTGTCTCTAAGCATTTTCTCACCCATTTCTTCTTGCAAATGTCTTTTTCGAGTATCATCCATTTCAGCGATGATGATACCTACGAAAAGATTTAAAATGATGAGAGCGCCAACCAAAACAAAACTGCAGAAATAGAGTGGCGAGAGGAATGGATGTGGATGCAAACAATTATACATATTTGCTTTCATCAAATCAGACCAACCATCACCGGTCATCACTTGGAATAATGTCAAAACAGCTTGAGACAGACTTTCAAAATGCTGTGGATCATTCTCTCCAAAAAGGAATACACCGATCACGGCATAGGAATAATATAAAATCCCCATGAGCATGAATACTTGCCAAAGTGTTGGAATGCTATGTAGAAGTGTTTCAACAATAGTGCGCAATTGTTTAAATCTGCCTATGAGTCTCAATACTCTAAGAGATCGGAGTGATCGAAAAATGCGAAGAGTTCTTGCCGCGAGCACAGCTTCATAGGTAGCTTCATCATGCGTGATGAGAAGTGGAAGAAAACCAAGTAGCACGATAAATAAATCAAACATGTTCCAGCCATCAGTGAAATACAATCCAATATTATCACGATAGGCATAGAGTTTAACAAGGATTTCAATAACGAAAATATAATGTATGATGATGTTTGCCAGATGTAATGGATCATGGAAAGTCAACATCATTGTTTTGTCTGTTTCAATACCAACAAGAATTGCAGAAAGTAAAATGATCCCAAGAATAAAATTATCAAACCAATTCGATTCATGATTTCTGATTTTGTACGCTAGTTCGCTAAGCATTGTTCGAAAGAAAAATAGTGAATAAAAAAAGGCACGAGCAATATAGTTCGTGCCTTGCAACATTACAAATTGATTACTTACACTGTACACAGCAATCAGGGAATGCATAGAGATCAGGTCTCAAATTGATGAGACGCACAGATACATCCACACGACGAACGCCATCGAGATCATAATAGCTGTTTTCACTACGCTTATACTTTGCCACTTCAGGATTGACGGAAGTATCAACATATTTCCCTTCTGCCATGACAATGATCCGAGCTTTTTTGACTTTTTGATCATATTGAGTTACGGAAATATCATCAGTCGGAGTAAGCACCAAACCTCTCGACATCAGTGATGCAAAAAGTGAATCTTTAGACAATTCACTCATCACAGCTTTATACCCATAATACGCACGTAGTTTAGACAATGTGTCATTGTCTTCACCAATCAAGGAAGCTCCAGATTTGATGTCGATGGCTTGTGTATTGGCAAATTGATACTTCACTGTGTCAAATGCGCTGGAAATATATTTCACCTGTTCATCGGAAATGAATGTTCCATTGCCGATAGGACGAATATCTGAATACGCTGTCATGGTGATGATCACTTTTGCTGTATCATTCTTCTCATAAATCTTCCAGAAATTCTTGAGAAGATCGGAAGTGGAATCCACCATGTTTCGAATATTGCGATCAATAATCTTTGCTTTTTCGCGATAATCCGCACGACGCATGGTCATGAGATCAGAGCGATCCACATCTCCGCGATTACCCCAATATTTATTGCGATAATTCAATTCCACCCAAGATGCTTCTTTCAAATCACCTTCTCGAAGTCTTCTCATGTGTTCAGTATATCCTTTCGATGTGTTTACTTCCCAGAATGCAGTTTGGAAATATGGGACATTTCTTTCGGCACCGAATACTATCACGGAATCTACTGACAAGCAACATGGAGATTGACCAAACTGTGCATAGAGTCTGATGGTATCATTGATAATCTTCGTTGTGCATGCATCTTCTGATCTCACCATTGTGCGTGGAATGCGGAGTGGCTCAAAGCGCGTTAAACCGGAGGCAATTGATTGCACGGTGCTTGCAACATAATTCGTGTCATACGAATATGATGTGTCTTTATATGCAATCGATTTTGTGAACATTGCTTTTCTCAAAGGTGGAAGTGAGTCCACATATGTGATGGTATCTCTTCCGATGCGTAGTCTTCTTGAATCAACAATCTCCATACGCTCATTGAATTTTTTACGAAGGGGTCTATTCTCATATTGCTCAACCATGATGGTGTCATATAGTCGTGCAATGCGTTGCGCTTTCACGGATTTGTCTTGCACCAAAGAATCATATTGTTCTTTTCGTGATTTATCTTTGATGGAAGCAATTGTTCTTGAGATCACCATGCCATTATAATTCGTGATGACAGGAGTACGATCCTGACATGGTTTTCTATCATATGTTGAACGACCTACGGCGGTAAAGAGAATGCCATCGGGTCTATTCATCATGGAATCAGCAGGAATATGCAATGAATAGGTATTCCCTTTTCGCTCCACTTTCCCGGCAATATCACTCATCACTGAAATTTGTGATTCTTTGACTGTTGTATCATTCGTTGCATTGTCTATGACAGTCACATTATAGGTGATGGCACATGGTTTGGGGGGCTTTGAGCAAGGATATGCCGGATCGCATGGTTCACATGGTGGACATGGCTTGGGTGGCTCGATCCCGCAAAAGAATGTTGCCTCACTACTATACAGATCCAGCTTACCCATTTCAGCTTTTTTTGCTGCTTCAGGATTTGATTTCCCATATCTGTCGGAAGAATAAAAGAATTCCTGGGTGATTGATTTACTCTCCGTATTCGGTTTTTGAAAACGAACATAAGGAAAGAGTTCATCATAATCAGACCCGATATCATTTGATTCATTTGCGAGTGGCACGACATCTTCGACTATCAAACTCGGCTCGGCTAGATTCTCTGCGATGGCAAAGAAATCGATTTCAAGCAATGCATAATAGAGATCATAATTTCCGGCTCTATTCGATGAAAACATCAAATGTGGAGTTCCTTCCAAGCAGTACAGAAACGGTGAATACTCATTGAATTGAGTATTGAGAATTGAGTATTGATTTCTTTCTTTCCTTGAAAAAGAGCAAGATTAATTGGCTTTGACCATGTACTCGAACCATATCTTCTGAATGCAACATATAAATCAGCATTTCCTTTTCTTTGAATGCCATTGAATGTGTACATCGCATTTTCATAAGGCGCAGAAAATCCACCATTGGTGTCCACACGATCGGAGCTGAACACAATCATTTCAATACCGGACTCCGGATGCAAACCGATTGTTGGATGAGAATCCCAAGCAGTGCTATTCAATTCTTCGATATTACGAATGGAATCATGATCTGAGTTTTCAATTCTTAAGACCTTCTCAAATAAATCACTTCCACCTTTGATGTCAGCACCACTCAATTCAAAAAAACGAGCAGTTTGTTTGTCAGGTACTCCGGATGAAGCAAAGACAAATGTCTTATCGCCATTTTTTTCTTTGGATTGAATCACTCCACCGATATTTCTGATGGCTTTGCGATTAAACAATAGAAATGATTGACTGGAATTAGTAGTATCTTCTTCCGCTTTACCAGACATCGGAATCACATAAATCTGTTCTCTTTTATTGCGATTCGATGTCACGATGAGGGTATCACCTTCCTTCCCAATCGTTCCGATGATTGCAGGAGCAAAGTCATCGGACGGAGTATTGACTCCTTTCTTCAAAAGCTTCGAGGGTTTGGTAATCTTCACCCTCTTT
>JBEEPK010000120.1:0-3360 GCA_041191145.1 Bacteroidota bacterium | reverse complement strand
GATAGAATGATTGAAAATTTCGCAGATGTATCACCCAAATCTGTACCGGTTATGCATTTTGTGTTGAAAAGCGCTTTGCTCTATGGCGTGAAAGAACTTCGTAAATCAAAAATGAATATGCCTTTTGATACAGTTTCACCGATGAATATCACATATTGGAATATAGGGGTGGGCTTAACATTATAAGCTCATGTTTTGGGGTTACATAAAGGAGTTATGATATGTCTCGTTCACTAAACAAAGTCCAATTGATTGGACATGTCGGAAAAGATCCCGAATACACATATACTTCGGGTGGCACCGCTGTTGCTACATTTCGTCTTGCAACATCGGAATCATGGAAAGACAAGAATGGTGCATTGCAAGAGAATACCGATTGGCATACAATTGTCGTGTGGAATTCGCAGTATCGCAATCTTGCAGACATCGTACACAAATTAGTACATAAAGGTTCGAAGCTCTATGTGGAAGGTAAATTGAAATATCGAACATTTGAAAGTAGAGATGGATCAAAGAGAACAGTCACTGAAATCATCGCCGATAATATCATGCTACTCGATGCAAAACCCGCGAGTGAACAAAGCGGAAATAGCTCACAAGAAGAATCACATGAAGAATAAAAAAATGCCATCCCAAAAGGATGGCATTTCTCTTTCGTGATATGATTTCGTGTTTAGAATTTCAATGCAGTAGAAAGTTCTTTTCTTAAATTTGTTTCATCGATGAAACCCATATGATTCCATACTACCTTTTTGCCATCATGCAAAATGAGATAAGGAATTCCATCGATGCCCATTGATTGCAAGAGGGCTGGATTTTGATCAGCATCTATGCGTTTGATGATAACTTTTTCTACCATTTCTTTTTCCATCTTTTCAAGAAATGGTTGCATTTGTTTACATGGTTTACACCATTCTGCATAGAAGTCAACAAGTACAGGTGTATTACCTTCAAGACTTTTCAAAAACTCTTGTTGATTCATTCCTGTCTTCATCGCTTTGGATTGATCTGTGGTTTCAGGAAGATTGGCAGATCTCCATGCAATCATGCCGCCATCCATTTCATAGACTTTAGCAAAACCCATTGAGCGCATCATTTCGGCTGCTGAAGAACTGCGACCACCACTCAAGCAATACACGAAATACTCTTTTGATGTATCGAGCTGTGCGATTTGTTGTCCAAATGCAGGATCATTGAAATTCATGTTCACTGCATCTGTGAGATGTCCACCTTGATATTCACCTGGCGTGCGCACATCAAGCAAGATCTCACCGGATGTTTTTTCAAGAAGAGTAGAAAACTCACTTGCCGAGAGTAATGTCTTAGCTTGTTGGGTTTGTGTTTCTGAGCAGGAGAATAATCCAATCAATACTGCGCTGATGAAAAAGAGATATATGTTTTTCATGATTCCATGAAGAATGTGAAACATTGTATTATTTGATTTTTGCTTGCAAGCTTGCCCAGCCACCGCCATTATGTACTTCCGAGAATCCCTGACCAATCAATAAGCGTTTTGCCGATGCACTGCGAGCGCCCGATGCGCAGCATGTGATGACGGGTGCATCTTTTTTAATCTTCGACAAGTGTTTGCCGAGAGAATCGAGCGGTATATTTACAGATCCTTTGATATGACCCGATGCATATTCGCCCGGACTTCTTACATCGATGATTTGTGCTTTTCTTTTCATGAGATCGGCATAATCCACTTTGGGACCCAAGCCGAAGAGTTCTTTCAATAATCCAAACATGATTTATCCTTCTTGATGTGCATAAAAATTAACTTCCATCCAGCCGCCGCCATTATGACAATCAATGCCTTTTGAGCGAAGAAATTGTGTTGCCATACCGCTTCTTCCGCCGGAAGCGCAGCAGAGCACAAGGGGTTGTTTGAGTGAAGTCAATTCTTCAAAGCGTTGTTCGATTTCTTGCAATGGAATATTGATGGAACCCGCCACATGTCCACCCATGAATTCTGCGGGAGTTCTGACATCAACGATGGTGCTTCCATTCTTAATCAAATCCTCAATCATTTTGATTCTTCCTTGTTTTTGTCTTTGTGAAAACTACCAATGAACAATGCACCCATGATGCTTCCATAGACGGTGCTGATCCACGGATTCCCCGTGATGGCGCAGCCGCGTTCGCAGCCATAGAAATGATAATAGGCAAAGCCGGCAATTGCGCCGAGAGCGATGCCGATAAGTGTTTTCTTGATATAAGGTGTGATTGTCATGATTGCAAAACAACAAAATCGAACAAAGAAGAACGGTGATTTTGTCACATTGGATTATTTCTTGGCGATCATTCTGATGACTTCTGCTTTACCTTGATGGAGAGGTCCTTCATCGAGAGTAACAGATTCCAAAGAAATTGAAATATCTTCCACATCTTCAAAATCTTGCATGAGCATTTCGGGGGTATAGAGCATCGTGATATCTTTTGGTCCGCCCGAAGTTCTTGGTAATTGCTCGGGATTAAATGCCTCCATGATCACAGTCCCACCCGGTTTCAGCCATCCAAGCGCTCTTTGATGAATCATGGCGCGAATATTCGCCGGGAAATGCGCATAGATGAATATGATGCAATCGAATGATTCAGTGGGATACTCAATGTCAGTGGCATCGCCGATGCGATAGTCAATTGTGACTCCTTTCTCAGTGGCGAGTTTCAGAGCTTTCTTTTGACCTGCAGTGCTACCATCAAAAGCGGAAACATTCCAGCCGAGCGAGGTAGCGAAGACCGCATTGCGACCTTCGCCTTCGCATGCAAAAAGAATGCTGCCGGGTTCAAGCAGAGGAAGTTGTTCTTCTAAAAAGACATTTGGCTGTATGCCATACACATATTCCTCGCCTGAGAAGCGTTCATCCCATTGATTCATTGTTTAGCCACCTTACAAGTATTGATGCCGAGTATGGAATAGAGTCCGCAAAAGCCAATGGCGCTTGTTGCAACTGCTGCAATGGCAATGACCAAAGCGACGATGCCGAGCGTTCCGGTAACTGTTTCCGAGAAATACAGATATGCCATGATGGCAGCCACTCCGATGCGGAGAAGTTTGTCGATAGTTCCAACATTCTTATTCATGAACGGCTCCTGAAGAGTTGAGAAATGTGTGAACGAAAATAGAGAATAACTCCATAGCATCCTCATATCCTTTCAAAGCAGTATTTTTGCGCTTCATTATTCTTCAATTATGGCTATACAGACATGGGAATTGCTTGTGGTATTGTTGGTTTGCCGAATGTCGGAAAATCCACGTTATTTAATGCGCTTACATCATCCGTTCAAGCGGAGGCGGCCAATTATCCATTTTGCACGATTGACCCAAATGTGGGTGTTGTGAATGTTCCCGATGCGCGT
>JBEEPK010000119.1:0-3690 GCA_041191145.1 Bacteroidota bacterium | reverse complement strand
TACTTATAGACCCATTATATGGATTGGGTATAATGTCTTGCGGACAAATCGGATATACTTTTGAGAATGCCAAAATCTCAGCTTTGATCAGACAAAAATTCAAGCCAAAGGAAGAATCACTTGGTTCGGGATGGTTGAAGATTGATGGTAATTTGGAAACGGAATTTCACTACATGCCAACGCTTGCTTGCTTCTTCATATCTCATTCGTGCATCCTCTTTATGTTTTGAAGGCATATTCGAAATATGCTTTGCGCGAATCATCACATTCTTTGCAGTATGTTCAAGAGGCGTGAATTCAATCAAGTCACTGCTATATCCTTCAGATATCAAAATATCTCTCCGCATGGAATCAGTCAGCATGTCTCCGAGTCTTTCTTTCATGATTCCATCTCGAATAAGAAATGATTCTTCTATGGGAATATGGAGAATATCCATTTGTTCTTGGACAAAGTGATGACAACAAGGAGCGGCAAGTATGATATCCGCATTCACCTTCACCGCCAATGCAAGTGCATCATCGGTTGCTGTATCACATGCATGCAATGCAATAAGTATGACTCTATGATCTGATATACTGTTGATTTGTGCATCATGAATCGAACTTTGAATGAATTCTGCAGATTCATCAAATGATAGAGCATGTGCGGTTTGGCGACATGATACTATCAATTCAGGATTGCGTTCAATACCGATGAGTGTGGCTTCGATTTTTTGTATCTCGCGGAGATACCAAAGTAGAGCAAAACTCACATAAGCCTGGCCGCATCCGCAATCAATGATCTTCAAAGGCTGATCTGTCAACTCACCGGCATATTGTTCAAAGATGCGAATGAAATGATTGATCTGCACATATTTGTCTCGCATTGCGGGAATGATATTGAACATATCATCACAAATTCCAATTGCTTGGAGTAGAGTTCCTGCATTGGATGGCGTCAGTGGCATTATTTTTTCCTCGCGTTCCGGCCATTGCAACTTTGAAGATTGCACAAAATGATGCAATAGATTTTTCCCCGTTTTTCCGGGTTTGGGAAATTTCAAATAGAGGTCTTTTGTTGGTGTTTGTATATGCCATTGTCTAAATGGCAATCGCAACAATTGCTCAATCACAATTACCAAATCTTCGATTGATGAGACATTCAGAGCATGCGTAAAGGATTTTGTTGCAGTGATGATGTCAAGATACACTATGTGCAATTCACCATTCAGATTCTGAACACTACATTTCTTGCAATCCTTATATGTAATATCTTTCCCGGGAAATACAGATTCCTCTCCTGAGTGAGGATTTGAGAGTGTCATCACAAATCGATGGTCATCGGATTGGACGAATAGTGTTTTGACGAGTTCTATTGCTTCTTGAATCATGTTCAAAATTACGAAAGACATTGCATTCACATCAATTCACTTTAGGATCATTTTCCTAAGTTTGAGAAATTCCTGGGTTTCAGCATGAATTCACATCAACCATCTATTCGATTTCCCGATCTCTTCATGCAATTTTTGCGATTCATGTCTTTGCATGGCATTGAATTATCATTGCAGATACTGAAATTCGCCGGCCTTCCTGCCCTCTTTGCCTCTTATTTACTGACAATTCCGGCAAAGCCACTAAATGAGTCCACGATCTTTGTTGAAGCGGGTTTTTCCCTCGATGGACATATATTCCTATTTGCAGGAATACTCATATTCAGTCTTTTAAGTTTGATTCTAACCATTCAGACTGCCACTGTATATACTCAACATAGCATTGAGAACATGGAGACTCCAACTCAGGAAAGCATATCACAAGCCATGTTGGAGACAATACCAAAGACCATTGGAGCTTTCTTCCTATTGTGTTTTGCCATTGTGATTGGGCTCCTATTTTGCATTTTTCCCGGACTCTATATCATGTCCGCTGGCATTCTCTTCTTTCCTCTCATTCAAGATCCCCGAATTTCAATCTTTTCCGGTTTGCAATTATCAGTAAAGCTCATAAGAAATCATGCACTTATACCCATAGCATTCATCTTGCTGATTTCGATCATAACATCGATACCATCCACAGCTTTGGGATTTCTATCCGAGCTGCCAATTCCATTTCTTGATGCATTCATGCCGAGAATTATTCTCATGCTCAATTCACTCATAAGTATCTTGACATTGGGCATGATTTCGGTTTTTGGTGTCATTTTACACATAGAACTCCTGAAAGGCACAGACTTCGCCTCACCTATTGCCCCGATTAAGTGAGTATTTCGTATTTTTGACCACAATAATCGACCATTACATTGGATTTCCTCAATGAAGCATTACAAGGCAATGATCACGGTAACATTGCGCAAGAGCATTTTGGATGTGCAAGGCAAGACAGTGGAGCATGCATTGCATTCCACGAATTTCACATCCATAGAGCATGTTCGCATCGGAAAATTTGTAGAATTGTTTGTTCATGCGGATTCTGCCGAGCAAGCCATGAGCATTGTGGATGATGCATGTAAGAGCATCATCGCAAATCCCATCATGGAAGATCATCATATTGAATTGCAGGAAGTTTCAGTTGGAGAAGCAGCATGAAATTCGGCATAGTCGTATTTCCGGGTTCCAATTGCGATCATGATGCATGGTATGCCACTTCACACAATGCGGGTGCAGAAGCGCAAATGCTTTGGCATAAGGATACGAGCATTCCTGCTGATATTGATTGCGTGATTCTTCCCGGCGGATTTTCTTATGGCGATTATCTTCGCTGCGGAGCGATTGCGCGGGTTTCGCCAATCATGTCGGCCGTTCGCGATCATGCACAAAAAGGCAAATTCGTACTTGGCATTTGCAATGGATTTCAGATTCTGACTGAATCGGGTTTATTGCCCGGAGTTTTGCTAAGAAATACATCTTTGTCTTTCATTTGTAAAGACATCTATCTCCGTACAGAGCAGATTCTTTCACCGTTCACGAATGCATTGGAGCAAGGCCAGATTTTGCGTGTTCCGATTGCTCACGGTGAAGGCAATTATTTTGCGGATGAAGAGACGATTCACATTCTTGAACAGGAGCAGAGAATTGCATTCCGTTATTGTGATGCAAATGGCATTGCGAGTGCGGAATCCAATCCGAATGGCTCAATCAATAATATTGCCGGCATATTGAATGATAAAGGCAATGTTCTTGGGATGATGCCTCATCCCGAACGCTGTTGTGATCCAATGTTAGGTAATAGTGATGGTCTCGGCGTGTTTACTTCACTCATGCAGACGGTCGGAATAGTCTGATCCAAGCATATTTTCAAGAGGTTATTATGGGTTTTCTTCCTGGCGGTTCCGAATGGCTCATCATTTTGCTTTTCATCATCATATTTTTTGGTGCAAAGAAGATTCCTGAATTGATGCGTGGTCTTGGTAGCGGAATTCGTGAATTCAAGAATGCGGCTAATCCCAATGAAGACAAAGAGTCAAAGAATGATGCCCCCAAAGGCGAATAATTCTTGGATGTTCCTATTATCATGAAGTTCTATGTTTGATATCGGTGGTGCTGAATTCCTGCTCATCGGCCTTGCAATTTTGATGTTGTTTGGTCCCAAAAAGATTCCCGAAATCATGCAAGCGATTGGGAAAGGGATACGGTATTTTCGTCAGGCGCAGGAAGACATCAAAACACAAATACGCGATATCTCCACTGAAGTGGAGAAGCAGACCAACTTAAGTGC
>JBEEPK010000118.1:0-3612 GCA_041191145.1 Bacteroidota bacterium | reverse complement strand
GAATTGCCATGGATTGAAAAACCAAAAAATGAACAAAATGGAAAGCATGCTAATTTACGAATTCGCAATGCCTTGGAAAACTACGGGGAAAAATATTCGGATTCTATAAGAATCGAGTGATTTTCCTGTAATTTTGCCTTTGAACACGCGATAACACACATTAATTCCCGAAACAATGGCCATACATCCACTCCTTGCTAATGCAGTTGATTTTGAGCTCAGATTTTGTCTGGAAGTCCTAAAATTGGAATCTTTCCATCTTGGGTATTCTGATACGGAACTTGATATCATCGACTCTCTTCCCGCCTTGCGTTCTGCTCAAGCAACCTATACGCATAGCATCGTGGATTGGATGCCAGTAGGAGCCAAAACAATATTGGATGTTGGTTGTGGTATAGGAGATGTGGATTTGGCGCTTGAAAAAGCAGGTTTTATCGTGCATGGTTTATCACCTGAAAAGCAACATCAACCTTATTTCAGGAATTCGCATCCGGAGAGCAAGTTCATTCATTCAGGAATAGAAACATATATTCCAACAATGAGATATGATGTATTGCTCATGAGTGAATCGAATAATTATTTCACCTTGCAAGATGGAATGTCTGCCATAGAGCGTTGCGTGAATCCTGGCGGACATGCAATCATTTCTGGGTTTTTCAGAACAAGTGATCATGCTTTGATCAATACGAATATGGTCTATCGATCTGATTTCGAAAAGGAATGCAATCGTCGTGGTTTTCGGATTATCAGAACCGAGAACATGAGTCAGAGAATTATTCCAACTTTGAGATATACAGAATCCTTATTCCGTAATTATATGCTTCCCACATTGCGGATTATGCAGGATTTGATGCTTGGTTTTTCCCCTACATTACGATTCCTACTGGGAACCGTTTTCAAACGCATGGGTAATTTCTTGGAAATACTCGAGAAATGGTATGATGCCAATTTGAGTGAAGGTTTCTTTCGTGAGAATATGACATATCATACCTATTTGATCCAAGTACCGGAGAAAGAGTGAGACTTGCATTTGTGATATTCACATTCATGTATGGGATTGGTCATGTACTCATGGCGCAAGATTCCATTCATATAAACAATGTTATAGCCGAAACAAGTATCACTGCACACAATTCAAATGAAACTCCTGTACTTTCTCCATTTATTGCCCCATCTGAGTTTACCTATGCAGGATATGAGCGCACCACTTTGATGGGCACTCCGCCATTTCGTGAGACAGATATTAAGACAACTCCTTTTGCAGTATTGACCGGAACATATGTTGCTGCTATCACGGCTTTGCATATCTATCAGGTAAATACCATTTGGGATTCTACGAGCTCATTTCGCATCATCGAAGACGGTGATTATGGATTATATGTCGATAAATTGGGTCATGTCTGGGGTGGCTATATGAATGCCTATATCCTATCAGAATTTTTGATGGGATCGGGTTTTAGTCATGATGCTGCCACGCATTGGGGAGCGGCCATGTCATTTGCTTATCAGTCCTATGTTGAAATACTCGATGGATTCGGAACCGGCTGGGGATTTTCACCTTCGGACATGTATTCGAATGCACTTGGAATTAGTTATTTTCTTGGTCAGCATTATGTACCCTTTCTGCAGAATTTCACTCCAAAAGCAAATTATGTTCCGCCTGCATGGTATGGTGGCAAAGCACGCGATCAATCATCTTCATTCATAGATGATTATAGTGGATATACATTCATGTTGAGTGCGAATGTGAATAATCTCTTGCCAAGAGAGCTTGATGCATATTGGCCTGATTGGCTGAATATTGGTATTGGATATACAGCGAGAAATCTTACATATAAAAATGGTGACATGAAATATCTCATTGGATTTGATATCAATCCGGCAATGATTTTACCAGATGGTGGTACTGAATGGAATTGGTTCAAGCAATCATTGAATTATATTTTACTTCCATTGCCCATGCTTGAGCTAAGTCCGGATGGTCCGCCTGTATTTCGACTCATGTATCCATTCCATTTTTCGATAGGATCCATAAATTTTTAATACTATGCAATAATTGTGGAATTATGCCGTTTTCAGACGGCCTCGTGTTTTTGGGGATGAAATGGTCTCGACGGGGTGAATGCAGTACGAAGAAGCATGCCGAGCTACGCTGGTGGAGCTCGTTAATACAACTGGCGAAATCATATGTGGCAACACTATGAACTACCGTTTAGCTGCCTAATTTACTAATTAGAGCCTAAACCATCTGACCATCGTTCGCTCCTTGGCGATGAATCGGGTGTCACTTTAGAGGAGCTGCTGTTTGGACATTGGGTTTGTACCAAAATTAAGATTACTACTCATCGTGCAATAGGCCTGTCATACGGCGTACGATTGCATTAAATCTGTAGAATGACTGAGCATGGAGAGGCTTCGACTTCAGCACTTCGGACGCGGGTTCGACTCCCGCCATCTCCACTGATATCCGCATGATATAAGCATGCGGATATTTATTTTGTGCTAATGATAAAGGGGTATCATGAAAAGAAATGGAATTATTAATCTAGTACGATGTTTATTGATCGATATATTTGGGGAATCTAAACTATATAAAGAAATCATTCCCAGAAATTATTTTCATGCATTGCAAATGAACTCTTTTTCCATAGGAAGAACTACTACTCATGGAGAAGGAATTTCTGAGTGTAATCATGAATTTGGGATTATAATCCTACCCTATAATGAACACTATGATTTAATAGATGATTATGCAATGCTGGAAATTATAAAAAGCTGGATTGAACCTGAAAATGAGGATCCAATTGTAAATACAATGAGAATTGAATATTGTATTAGAGGAAGGTATGTTGCGGATTCAGGTGAAATATTTAATGATAGATCACTATGCCTTTACTTATCAAACGTTCAGATGCTTGCATTGGCTAAACTTGCATTTACAATAAAAAACAAATCCGGCTTAAGGATAGTATTATTTCAAAAAAGTGGTTCACATAAGATATATAGTATATGATCAATCAATAAATACAGTAATCATTTGACTGTATTGTCCGGTTGTTTGCTGTTCATTGTTTCAAACCTAAATAATGTTAAACTAAAAAAAACAGTCTATTTCTACCTGTTAATTTATCGCCAATTTTCCCATCAATTCAATCAACTGCTTATACAAATCACGCGCTTGTTGATATAATTCAGCATCTTCTTTAATCATCTCAATCATTGGCATCATATTCATTGTTGCGATATGTATTGTGTCGGAATCTTCATAAATAGAAATCCTGCAAGGCATCATCGTTGAAAAAATTGGAAACTGTTTTAGCATCTTCGAAGCCATCGATGCACGGCAAAGTTCGAATGTCCATACTTTCGCTTCAATCGGAAATCCTTTTCCTTCAAGGACTGTGAAGAAGTCATATTGATGAAGTATAGAAAAACCTGCTTCCGGAGCAAGATCTTGTAAACTATTGATGACATCATCAAGAGTTCTCTTTGTGGTGAGTTCATAAAACATAGAGTAACTCCATTAGAGCAATAATAAATATACGGCTGCTGCAGCGCCACTCATTCTTCCGCCATTTGTGGTTGCGATGATTGTGCCGGATGGTGAATTGC
>JBEEPK010000117.1:0-3693 GCA_041191145.1 Bacteroidota bacterium | reverse complement strand
TGCTAAGTCAAATGAATGAATCGCAAGTGAATGTCTGCCTTTTGAAACAAATTGTGCAGGCATTTCTTGAACCACTATACCATGTATATTGTAGATTCTAACCGATACCAATTGATCAATTGAGACTTCAAATGAGAGCGTGCTTTCTTCCGAACTTGGGTTTGGGTATACTATGTTTTCTTGTTCATTTCCTGTATTGACATCATATACGGAATTGGTGGCAAGTCCATTTATTCTCAATTGCACAAATCGATTTGGAGATTCTGTCATTGCATAGATTTTACCATCCGGTGCTTGTCGTATATCACGAAAACGCGCATATCCATTCATACTTCTGGATGAAGCTACTCTTTTATTGTCCTTCATTTTCAACCAATGAATATGTGTTCCGGCCAAAGCGCCAATCAAGATATCGGCTTCATTGTTTGGTTGACCATTTTTGATAAATGTCATGCCACTTGGCGCAATCGAAGGTACCCAATATGTGAGCGGAAGCTCCATTCCGGGAAGAGTGGTATCCGGCGTGATTTGACTTCCATCATAGTTGATTCCAAATGTTACTACAGGCCAACCATAATTGGTATTAGGTTTTATCAAATTCAATTCATCTCCCCCTCTTGGTCCATGTTCATGCGCATAAATCTCTCCCGTTTCAGGATGCATGGCCATACCTTGGATATTGCGATTTCCCCAACAAAATATCTCAGGTTTTGTATTCGGAATACCTACTAGTGGATTACTTGCAGGAACTGTTCCATCATCATTGAATCGCAATACTTTACCCAAATGATTGTTTTTGTTTTGGGCTTCATTTTGTGAACCACGATCGCCGACTGACATATAGAGCAGATTGTTTTTGTCAAATACTATTCGACTACCAAAGTGATTTCCTGAATTTCGAATTGGTAATGCTCTAAATAATTCCGTGAAATTCTGAAGCTGATTACCTACAAGAGTACCTCTACCCAAAGCAGTGGTTTGACCTCCCGTTGCTGCAACGGCATAGGTGATATACACATAATTATTCTTGTCATAATTTGGATGTATGGCAATATCTAATAGTCCACCTTGTCCATTTTGAGTAATGGCTGGTAAACCTGACACTTCATTCAGAGTACCGGTGCTAATAATATATCTATACAACTTCCCTTGCTTTTCTGTAAATAGTACTTCATTGCTATCGATGAATGTAAATCCCCAAGGAGCGGCCATAGTATTGATCAGTATCTTTTCCTGCAGCAATTCCACGGTTTGGGAAATAGCATTGTTTGCATTACAAGCAAATAAGGTGATGAACATCATAAATCCCAGTTTTAATTGGGATATCATCTTGGAAGGGAAATGTATATGTTTCATGTTATCCTATGATCGAGAATAATTATAGTATTCTTTAAGAATTAACAGAATATAAATATTCACTAAAAAACAATAATCATTGAAAGCAAGTTTCTTCTTAATCGGCAAAGGAGGAATACCATACCCAATTGTCTCAGAGATATTGCCAAGAAAAAGGATTCTTATGATTAGATTAAAAATGGTTATTAAATGAACGAAGCCGAGATGAACATTCTTTATCTCACTTTCCTCGCTTGAAGAATATGTCTTTTCTCATGCACCACAATGATATTCAATGCTTGTTCAAGAGCATATACAATCATGGGATTAGCAGGAGAAGCAATCACAGATCCACTTGCAATACATCCTTCAAGACCAGCGATATGTTGTTTTAATTGTTCTTGATGCTGTTCAAAAGCTTGAATCACATCATGGATCTCACTTTTAGATGGTTCCCAGATCTTCATTGTCTTGATGGGTTTTGTATGTTCAGGTGAACTCATCTTGTAAATCATATTGCCAAAGAATGAAGTGATGAAACTAAATTTCCCAAGAAATGGTGGTGAATAAGTTCCATTCTTCAATGCATCGAAAATCGGAAAATACGTTTTATTGATACGTATGAGATGATCCAGATTCTGTGCAATACTCCATCTATCCGGACTGCTTTTGAAATTCAATTCTTCATGATTCATATTGCCGAATGAATCTTGCACTTCTTTTGTGATTGCGTCAAGTTCTTGAATGAGTTGTTGAATTAACATATCAATATTCCGATTGTATTATTTTTTTAGTATCTGGAGTACTATACCATATTACTTGAAACACAAATGCTCCAATACAAGTCCAGAGAATATCATTCCAATCAAAATGCAAGTTCCCTTTTACTTGCATGAATTCCCACAGGATTAATCCCGTCATTGAAATGATATTTGCTGTAATATGCTTTTGTTCATGTAGCCATTTATTATTGTTTTCAATTCCAAACAGTTGTGGAATTAGAATGATAAAAAGTGCAGGCAAACCGATTGCTGAAAAGAAATTGGGCGCAACTCCAAGAAAGTAACGTATCATGGCATTGTCGCCATCATACTGTGGTCTGAGTGTATCTTGAATGAATTGATATGCAATTGAGCACAATACAAATATCATGAACCAATAGATCGTGCTTTTATGTGTTGAGTACTTCATGTATTGAGTTGTTTACGCCTTCTTCACAAACTCAGATTTCAAAGCCATCGATCCAAATTCATCAATTTTACAATCGATATTATGATCGCTAAAATGATTGAGGCGAATATTTTTCACTTTTGTTCCGGCTTTAATTGGTTTCGGCGCACCTTTCACTGGAAGATCTTTGATCACGATGACGGATTCACCATCTTGCAATTCTTTACCATTAGAATCAAGAATTATTGGATTGCCTGATTCTTCTTCTTGCAGGGGATTCCACTCATAGGCGCAGTCGGGGCAAACATACAATGTATCATGCATGGCATAGCCATAAGGGCATTCGCATTTGGGGCAGGATTTCATGTGCTACGATTAAATATGATTGATACTGCAAAGATACCATTAAGAGAGTAGAAAGAAGATTCAACCTAGCCAGGGTCGATCGATTTTTACTCTGTATTATCACTTCTACACGAATGAAAAAGGATTTAATCTCTCATAATATGCAATGGAAAGGAAATAGCATTGCCAATATGCAAGAAATATATTCCGCTTTGAATATCATGAAGATTAATCTTTTCGATATTAGACATCATGCTTTCCTGTTTCACAACTCTACCCATATAGTCTGTGATGTTATAGTGCATTCCTTCCATTGTAGAATTCGAACGCAGCATAACATAATCATTGGTTGGATTTGGATAGATAGTGATCTCATTCTTCTCGATCGTATCATCTACAAAAGAAACTCCCGATGTGGATGCATACCATGCATACATATTTGATGCTCCTTGTTTTTGCAAGCGTAGAACGGGAATGCCATCTGATTCTCTGATCCACACCAATTCTTCAGTAATAGTTGCATTGATGAAAATTCCATTCACTCTAAGTGTGTCAATCTGTTTGGAATAGATTCTCATCACATTGCTTTGCGTTCCATATGGAAACTTTACGGTGCCATATCCATCATAAGTCCAAGTTCTTGTGACTGTTCCTGTTTTGATAGTACCTCCAGCATTCATTATTGGTCGCGAAACATTGACTTGTTCTCCAAATATCATAGGAAATACAAAATATGGAACCGGCACTTGATAGACATAACTTGTTCCACCAGCATAATAGCCATTATAATACAATGTGTCGCCATTTTGAGAATATGTATAAAAGTGATCTCTGCCCATACCC
>JBEEPK010000116.1:0-6631 GCA_041191145.1 Bacteroidota bacterium | reverse complement strand
CAGGGCTTCAGAGGCACAAAGCGATTTGAGAAATAATCCTTTTCGGAATAATGTCTTTGCCGGTGATTATAGCGGTTGTGCAATGTATGATGGCATCATGTATCCATCATGGGTTGATATGCGCAATGCAGGAACCACCAAAATTGACAATGATGCATATACATCAATCGTGAATACGCGCATTCCACAACCGGCATATCCTTTCACTGCAAGACCATCAAGCACAGACACTACATCAATTCAATTATTCTGGAAAGCCCCAAAAGCAAGGGTATTTGATCAGCCATTGGATGCACCAATCAAGTTTGTTCTGTTCAGAAATAATACATTTCTCACGGAGGTTGCTGGTGATCTTGAGACATATACGGATAATACCGTCACTGCATTCAGAACATATACCTATGGCATTCGCGTTGTGGCGGGCATTGATACAAGTGCGATCCGTGAAGTAAAGGCAACTGCAGGAGGCGCTAAACTTCCTCAAATGCCAAATCTCATCTCTGCAAAAACAATCGCTGATTTGAATATAGTATCATTGTCAATCCGCATTCCGAGCTACAGAGCAGATTCCATCACTCCATTCATCAATCCAAATACTGTATCGCTTTTCAGAGATGGAAGTAAGATCAGAGAATATCCAATTTCAATTGCCGATACTGGCTTGATCAAAATATTCAATGATACATTACCGATTGAAGGTTGGTATGAATATTCCTTTAGTCTTACCGATCAATCCAAATATGAAAGTGCAAGAACGCCCCGAAGTCTGATATTTGGTGGCAAGATTGAATCTTCCTATTCAGAGCACTTCGATGCAGATCCACTTCGCGCATATTATACTTCCGGCAGATTTTCCACGAGTTCTGTTTTTACATTCAGTGGTTCAAATGCACTCACAGAATCACCGAGCGGACAATATGCGAGGAATGCACGCGATACATTTCTCTTGATGCCGGTGAAAACACTTCCCAATACAGAATATGCAATGCGTTTTGTGCATGCGGCTATTGTAGATCCAACTGATTCGGCATTGGTTGAGATTTCACAAAATGGGGGCAAAACTTGGTCCATCATTGGCCAATACAATTCCACAATGTTTGCTCCATGGCAAGACAGTATCACCAATACCGATGACTGGAAACCTGAACAGATTCTGTTCACGCCTCAATCAGACACCACATTATTCCGATTGCGATTCTTCTCGGGAGCATCTTTCCAAGCAGATGGATGGTGGATTGATGATATCAACATTGGTCGAAGCACTGATATTTCCGAAGAGCGTCAAATTGGTATATCAGTTTTCCCTCTTCCCGCCAAAGAATTTGTGACAATCACCACTCCGAAAGGAAAAGAATTAGAATGGAGACTATTTGATATCATGGGTAATGAAATTGATAGAATGTCTTACTCAGCCGAACAAAGAGGATTTTACCTATTCCTTGATGTGAGAAATCTCTATTCCGGTGCATACTCTCTTATGCTTTCTTCAAATGGTAGCTTGATTGGTCAATACCCAATATTGATTAGTCGTTAAGAAGAAACTTCATGCTTGGGAATTTGGGCAAATTTTGTATCTTTGTTTTCCCTCTCGCAGGAGTGGCGAAATGGCAGACGCGCTGGACTCAAAATCCAGTGGACCTTAAATCCGTGTGGGTTCGAGTCCCACCTCCTGCACTTAGACGCTTTCAAAGAATCACTTTACGCTTACGCTAAAGTGATTCTTTTTTTATGCGCACAACTCAACAAACTCCGCAAGCTCCGATAAAACAATGAGTTGCGAGACTATGAGCCACCTCGTTCTTTACTGCGCAATACTTCCAACTGAATAATATTCCCTTCTTTTTCCTCCTTTATGGAGCACAGTGGATTCATACCTTTGGTAATTCGATAGGCATCATATAATACTGCAAATCGTTTTGAGATTGAATCTTGAGCAAAGGATTGCAATTGCACACAAAGCAGTGTGATGTTTTTATTAACTTATTTTTATTAACGCAAGAATAATGCTATTATTTTTCACCCTGACTTTTCTTCCATTCATCATACATTGAGCGCAACAATTGTACATCTTCCCATGCCGGTTTTTTCCAATTGGGATTACGAAGCAAAGCGGCCGGATGATAGGTAGCAAGAAGAGATACACCGTGATAATTCATCACTTTTCCTCTGATATCTTGCATTTGATGATTCTTCTTGAATAGTGTATTTACGGCTGTTAAACCTAGTGCAAGAATGAATGCAGGCTTGATAAGTTCGATTTGCTTTTGCAGATAGGGCTCGCATTGCGCGATCTCATCTTTTTCGGGTCTTCTGTTTTCGGGTGGACGACATTTGATAATATTGGCAATATAGACTTCATCACGAGATAATTCAATCGCTTCGAGAATCTTGGTAAGGAGTTTTCCAGCCGCACCAACAAATGGCAAACCTTGGGAATCTTCATCGGCACCCGGTGCTTCACCGATGATCAAAATATCAGCATTGGGATTACCTGAGCCAAATACGAATGAATTACGAGTTGAACCCAATCGACATTCCATGCATGTATGAATATGCTCATGCAAAATTGGAAGTGTTTCTACTGATTGCCACGCTGTATTTATGCTCATGATTGACTTCTCTGATTCTGTGGATTGGTGAAATATCCTACTGCTTCAGCTTAATTTTATACCTTCTTCCAATAACTCATTTACTTTCCCCATTGATTCAGCTTCAGCATAAAATCTGATGAGAGGCTCTGTACCAGATGCTCGAATCAAAAGCCAGCCATTTTCAATAAAAAATTTATAACCGTCTTTTGTATTGGAACCGGTAACGGTAAACCTTCCAATTTTTGCCGGGCCCTTGGCACAGGCAGCCAAAATTGCTTTCTTCTGTTGGGGCGTTACATGAACATCTTTACGCATATATCTATGAGGACCGAACTCTTCATCCAATTCATCACATAATTCACGCAAAGTCTTTTTGCGAGTCGCCATCATTTCAATCAAGAGGAGAGCATTGAAAATACCATCTCGTTCAGGGATATGAAGCATCGTACCAAGTCCACCGGATTCTTCTCCACCAACTATGATTTTTTCCTCGTTCATGAGTTTGGCAACATATTTAAAACCAACAGGCGTTTCATGGATTGGAATTGAATGCTTAGCACAATACTTTTCAATCATGGAAGTGACGGATACTGTTTTTACAACTGCACCACGCTTTTTCTTCACTTCCCACATATACTTAAGTAAAAGGATGAACAGCTTTTGTGAATCCACAAAATTTCCTTCATTATCTGCAGCACCAAGTCTGTCAGCATCTCCATCTGTTGCAATGCCCACATCATATTTTCCAGTTTTCATGATATCCAAGAACTCATGAAGATTATGCGGAATAGGCTCGGGATGTTTTACTTCACCGAATGTAGGATTGACTTCTGCATGTAATTCAGTGACATTGTTCAATACCTTCGGAAGAATATTCTGTCCTGCACCATACATTGCATCGAGAAGCACAGTATAACCTGAATCATTGATCAATTCCAGATCGATTTTTTTTCTGATATATCGTAGATATGATTCCTGTGCATCAAAAGGTCTGATCATTCTTTCTAGGATGTATTCATCGAGTGATTTGGCAGGAGCTTTGGGGATTTTATTTCCCAATTTTTCCAATTCCTTTTCAATCTCCGCAATTTCTTCCGGATAAGCTGGACCACCGAATCGACCTTTTACTTTATATCCACTATATATCGGTGGATTATGACTTGCGGTGATCACAATACCAAGAACAGAACCTTTTTGTTTTGTATGAAAAGATACTTGTGGAGTGGAAGAAATATCTTGTGTGATATGAACAGTAATTCCATGTGCGGCAAAGACTCGAGCTGTTTCTTCCGCAAATTCTTTCGACATGAATCTTGTATCATATCCAATCACGGCTGATGGATTTTTATCGCCGACACGCTTGATATAAATGGCTGTTGCCGTGGCAACCAGCGCAAGATTGTCATAGGTAAAATCACGCGCTATGATTCCGCGCCATCCATCGGTTCCAAAGACAATACTCATATCCAACCCGCTTCAAATGTGGTGAATCATTGAATTTAATCAGAGAATCGACATGCCGGCATAGCGAGCTGAACTTCCAAGTTCTTCTTCTATCCGCAGCAATTGATTGTATTTGGCCACGCGATCCGTACGGCTCGGGGCTCCTGTTTTTATCTGTCCGGCATTTGTCGCAACTGCAATGTCTGCTA
This sequence comes from Bacteroidota bacterium, assembly GCA_041191145.1. GTDB lineage: Bacteria > Bacteroidota > Ignavibacteria > Kapaibacteriales > UBA961 > UBA961. Next base: position 2,388 of record JBEEPK010000116.1, on the reverse strand, counting down.
TCGTGACATCTTCTGTTTCTCCCGAACGATGAGAAATGATCGTTGCATATTGATTCTGTTTTGCAAGTGCAATCGTATGCAATGTCTCGGTCAATGTTCCAATTTGATTTACTTTGATCAAAATGGCATTAGCAATATTTTCATCGATTCCTCTTTGCAAGAATGCAGGATTTGTCACGAACAAATCATCACCTACGAGTTGTATGCCTTTTCCTGAAAGAGCTTCAGTGAGCATAGACCAACCGTTCCAATCGTTCTCTCCCATTCCGTCTTCAATCGAGAATAAAGGATATTGCTCGCACATTGAAGCATACCAAGCAACCATTTCTTCAGCAGTTTTGGAAGCACCACCGGATTTGTACATGTGATATGCTCCATCTTTGTACATCTCACTCGCTGCAACATCAATTGCCAATACAATTTCTTCTCCCGGTGTGTAACCTGCAAGGACAATTGCATCCATGATCACATCAAAAGCTTCTTCATTTGATTTCAGTGATGGTGCAAAACCACCCTCATCTCCAACCGAGGTATTGTAATTCTGTTTTTTGAGAACCGAGCGCAAAGAATGAAAAATTTCAGTTCCCATTCTAAGTGCATCGGAAAAAGTATCCGCACCAACAGGCATCACCATGAATTCTTGAATATCCACCGTATTATCGGCATGCTTTCCACCATTTAGAATATTCATCATGGGGACTGGTAAAGTATTACCGACAATTCCGCCCAAGTACCGATACAATGGCATGCCATAACTAGCGGCTGCGGCCTTTGCAACTGCAATTGATACGCCAAGAATAGCATTCGCACCAAGCTTGGACTTATTGGCCGTACCATCCACATCGATCAACATTTCATCAATTTCATGTTGATCATCGGCTTCCATATCCTCAAGTGCTTCCGCAATCTCTGTATTGACATTGTCAACGGCTTTTTGTGTCCCTTTTCCACCATATCGTGTTTCATCACCATCGCGAAGCTCACAAGCTTCATGCTCTCCGGTGCTTGCTCCGGAAGGTACTGCTGCAGAGCCAAATGAGCCATCTTCAAGTATGACATCCACTTCTAGTGTAGGATATCCTCTGGAGTCGAGTATTTCACGGGCATGGATATCTGCTATTGTCAGATTCATGATACATTCCAATATGTGAGAAAAAAGGCAACCTTTGACATAGCAATGGTCGCCCTTACATATGAGTTGGGTTTCGGCATTTCAAAAAGTAATTGCATCAATCTTTGCAGCAAGGTCCATGTCAAGCAGAGTAAGACCGCCTTTATCATGTGTACTGATTGATACATCAATTTTATTCCAGCCATATAATCGTATTTCAGGATGATGATCCATTGCCTCGGAATGAATCGCAATTGCATTGATGAAACCTACGGCTGAAACAAAGTCATGGAGAATACATGTTCTCATGATTTTTTTGCCATCAGATTCCCATAAAGGCAATAATTCCAAGTGATTGCGAATCGCTTCCTCGGAGAGAAGATCGGGTCTAGTCATGGAGAATGATCCAATCAATTCATATGGGCTTCAAGGCGCTCTGTGATATATGGTTTGCCAACGGCACCAATGATTGTATCAACCAATTGTCCACCCTTGAAGATCAAAATCGTCGGGATGGAACGAATCCCAAACTTTTCAGCTGCTAGTTGATTATTGTCAACATCCAATTTTCCGATGACCGCCTTTCCATCATAATCTTTGGCAAGATCTTCGATAATTGGTGCAATCATGCGACATGGACCGCACCAAGTGGCCCAAAAATCAACGAGAACAGGTTTATCTGAATTCAATACTTCAGCTTCGAAATTCTCATCGGTGATATGCAATGGTTGCGACATGATGTAATACCTATGGAATATGTTTTGGAAATGTGATGACTGCAAAACTACTAAAAAAACCCATCGAACATGATGATTTGAGTATGTCTATCAAGCATTTTTTCGTAAATGTTTGACAATTGAATAGGATACAACCTTATACATGGTTCATGCCTGCAACGTATGTAGTCTTTCCGCGGCTGTTTCCAACACTTGATTGGATTTGCAGAAACAAAATCTCACATAATTCCCTGCCCTTTCCGGCCTTAGATAAAATCCTGTACTAGGAATGCAAGCAATGCCAATTTCCTTGATCAACCAATTCGTAAATGACCGCATATTCGGGAATGGATATTCAGAAGTATCAGCCATTATAAAATATGCACCTTGGGGTATTATTGGATATAGTCCGGCTGAAGAAAGTGCATGAGCAAGGAAATCTCTTTTGTCCTGATACATATTGATAAGTTGCTGGAAATAGGAATCAGGTAAGTCAAGAGCGGCCGCGGCGGCTCCTTGAAATGGTGTTGATGTTGAAAACACGGTGTATTGATGAATATT
>JBEEPK010000115.1:0-4600 GCA_041191145.1 Bacteroidota bacterium | reverse complement strand
GGTACTGCATGCGTAGGTGTGTGGGAGAGTAGGTAGTTGCCGGGTCATCTTCTTCAACAAAAAGCCTCAATCTACCTTAGATTGGGGCTTCTTGCGTTTTGCTTAACTTGAATATATATATTGATTAGTATTCACTCTTTACATTTGCACTATGAAGTATATTATATTGATACTATTGATTATTCCTACAATTGCTAACTCTGAACAAGACAAAGTATTATTAGGTCTTCGCCTTCAGCAATCCTGGAAGATGTATAATGAAAATGGAATAACAGTTGAGTATGCTCCCAAAAATCTATTGAATGATCAGCTCTCTTTTGGAGCGAGTTATATTTCTACAAGATTTGGATCTGCATATAACTCAAATGCCATCGTTCAAGATAATATTCAATTTCATACCACATATCTGTTTTCTACTTCATCATTTTCTCCAACAATTAAACTCAATGCTGGATATTGCTTTGCGGATTATGAGTCCTCTCTCTTTGATGAAATAGACGCATCCATGCCACTACTCTCGTTAGAAACAGGTGCGAGATATGCATTCGATGTTCCATTGATAGTGCAAGCTGGTATTGGGTATAACCTCATCACCAGTTATGGTTCTTCCGGAATTGGTACTGTATATCCGCTTTTTGTTCAATGTTCACTAATGTGGAGCTTCTCATTATGAAATTCTTCATTTTGATAGCATCTATCTTTTTCATTGGATGTGCCGGAGAACCCAATATCACAGACGCAGATTTGGATGGAAACGTTTTGTTCGACCCCTCACTCTATTCACCCGAACAATTCTTGATTTCAAAATCAAAACCCAATCCAACCGAAGAAGAAAAACAACAACCAGTCATCATAGTTGCCCATGGGTATACGGCTACCACATTTGAATGGAATGAATTCAAAAGCTATGTGGATTCTACCATTGCTGGAATTTTAGTCTCACAAGTTCTTCTCGGAGGACATGGCAGAACATATCAAGTCTTCAAGAATTCTACTTGGCGAGATTGGCAAGCAAGCATCATCGATGAATATCAACAACTTGTACAAGCAGGATATAAAAATATTTCCCTTGCGGGTTCTTCAACGGGTGGACCTCTGATCGTGAATCTCTTCGCTCAATCATTCTTCAAGAGTATTTTAGAACCAAAACATGTATTCCTAATAGATCCAATCATCGTTCCCTCCAATAAAAGTCTATCGATGATTGGTATCTTCGGTCCAATGCTTGGATATATTGAGTCAGGCGCAATGACTGATGAAGAAAGAAAACATTGGTATAAATTCAGGCCACAAGAAACTCTTCAAGAATTACAAGATATCATCACGATCACAAGAAAGGATCTCGAATCAGGTATTCGATTTCCTGATTCAACATCTGTTTCAATCTATAAAAGCCTCTATGATGATGTTGTTGATAGAGTAAGCGCAGTACTGCTTTATAATGGTATTGAAACCAAAACACCTGAAATGAAAAAAGTGTCCCTTCCAAAATCTGGAATTCATGTCATTACCAGACTCGAGGGTAGAGCAAATGTCACTGAGCAAGATAGAGCGTTACAAAAGAAAGTATTTGATGAAATGATTCAAGATCTCAAATCCAACCCATGACAAAGAAACAGGTGGTAGTTGGAATTCTGATCAATTCCCAACAACAAGTATTCATCGCGCAAAGATCTGCTACTGGAATCTATCCTCTAAAGTGGGAATTTCCGGGTGGTAAAGTCGAAGAAGGTGAAAGCTTTGAAGTTGCTCTCAGCAGAGAATTGCAGGAAGAATTAGGGTATGAGATCCTACCTCCGTTTGAATTATTTCATGCAAATGATATCATGTATGAAGATGGAGGGTATTTTTCGGTGCGTTTTTATGTGGTGAGGTGCGATAATCTTGAGATTCAATCAACATTATGGGTTGATATGAAATGGGAAGAAGTGAAAAATCTGCATAACTATGACATGCTTGAGGGAAATAGGGAAGTCGTGAGATTACTTCAAGAGCATTATTCATAGCGAAGTGCTTCAATAGGATCCAAGCTCGCTGCTTTCCATGCGGGATAACTTCCGAAAGCCAGTCCCATAAGCGTGCAAATGACGATGCTGAAAATCACCCAATTGACAGGAATTGCAGCTTCGGTATTGATAAGCGCACCGAGTCCTTGACCTGCCAGCACCCCGAAAAAGATACCGATCAATCCACCTAATTGACATAATGTGATTGCTTCAATGATAAATTGAAACAAAATCCATTTTCTCTTTGCGCCAATCGCTTTTCGTATGCCGATTTCCTTGGTGCGTTCCTTCACTGAAACAAGCATGATATTCATGATGCCCACGCCTGCCGCAAGAAGAGAAATCAATCCGGAACCTAAACCAAATACTTGAAGATAATTTGAGAATGAAGCAAATTGACTGCTTACGGACTCATTAGTCTCTACTTCGAATGTATTGTCTTCCCATGGCTTGAGATTACGCAATGAACGCATCACGCCGATTGATTCATCCACCGCTTCAGCTAATTGTTCTTTGGAATATGCCTTTGTTGTTATCTCAACCGAACTTGTCCATTCATCACTATGATATCTTGAAAATATAGTGAGTGGAATCACTGCTTGTGCATCCAAACTTCGACCAAACATCGAACCTTGAGATTTCAATGTACCAATCACTTGAAATTGTTGATTCTTAAGCGTTATGAATTGTCCAAGAGGATTCTCGCCATTGAATAATTGCACCACCAAATCATTGCCGATGATGACAACTGGCGCGGATGAAGATACTTCTGACATTCCGAATGCTCTTCCGGTTTCAATCACAAAATTCTTTACGACGAAAAAGTTTTCATCTGCACCGATCAATGTAACCACAGGATCTGTGAAAAAATTATTTCTCTTCGCTGTATATCCATCGGTTTCATTGTGAAGTGAAACCAGAGAAATACCTTCCATTTGATACTTGAACTCTTTTGCCTGCTGATAGGTGATGTCTTTCCGGTTTCTATATTTGCGCCATGAATTCCCAAAATTGACACTCGGCGTGCGCTTGATCATGAATGTATTTTGTCCCATCGCCACCAATTGCGAATTAAAGGAGCCCTCCAATGTATTCACCGCAGTGCCTGCGCCAATGATCGCAAAAATGCCTATCGATATACTGAGCAATGTCAGAACAGTTCTCAGCGTATTTGCTTTGATTGATTGCAATGCTTGTATGATGCTTTCAAGAATATTCATGATGTTTTATGATTCATAACGAAGAGCTTCCACGGGATCGAGTGCGGAAGCGCGCATTGCGGGAACAATTCCTGCAAGAATGCCGACGATGATTGAAACGATTGCGGCAATCAAAATAAGTTGCGGAGGAACATAAGGCGTAAGAAAATCAGCTTCGGGTACGAGGCGAACAGCTATTGCGATTACCACAGAACAGAATGTGAAAGCAATGAGTGCTCCCACCAAACAAAGCGAAGCGGACTCTACCAAAAATTGCGTGAGTATAGAAGAACTCTTGGCTCCCAAACTTTTTCGGATGCCGATTTCTTTTGTTCTTTCAGTCACCGACACAAACATGATATTCATGATGCCGATGATACCAACAATAAAGGAGAGCAGAGTAAGCCCAATGCCTATGCCCCAAGTTGCAAGTCGCAATGTCTCTACTTGTTCCTTGAAAGTCTGCGTTTCATTGATGGAAAAATCTTCTTCTTGTCCGGGGGGAACATTCCGGATAGAACGCATCAAACCTGTTGCTTCAGCGCGTGTTTCATCGAGTTTTTCTGCGGAACCAGCTTTGACTGCGATTGATATGCTCCTACCGGTCATTCCATATACGCCAAAAAAAGTAGAGATTGGAACGATCACTTGATTGTCCACAAAATCCATCATCATCGTTCCGCGTTTGATGATCACACCTATGATTTCAAATGTGCGACCAATTTCAAATGTGCGACCACCAATCTTGATTGTCCGACCAATTGCATCGCCTTCAGGAAAGAGTGCTTTAGCTACACCATATCCCAGAACGGTCACATTCGTGCTATATTCATCTTCGAATTGAGAGAAAAATCTACCGTATAAAATCGTACCGGCCGGTAATTGTGAATATGAATAGGGAACTCCAATTACGGAAATACCGGTAATGGTGCGATCCCTTTCTTTGACAGTCGTGCCCCATTTATGTGCCTCAGGCAAACTCACTTCGGCTGTTTTCACTGAATTACAGAATTCCATTGCCTGTTGATAAGTGATGTTTTTTCTCTGCATGGTCTTGCGCCAATTTTGACCACCCGACCAACTCCATTTATCAATATACATCACATCCGTACCGAGAAGATTCACGGTGGATTCCAATGCGGCATCGAGACCATTCAAAAACCAACCCATCAGAATCACGAATGTAATCCCAATCACAACACCCAATGTTGTAAGGAATGAACGTAATTTATTTGCCTGCAAACCTTCGAATGCAATGCGGAATGACTCCTGTATTTCACTGATGCGTATCATGGAATTTCAAATGTGCGACCACCAATCTTGATTGTCCGACCAATTGCATCGCCTTCAGGAAAGAGTGCTTTAGCTACACCATATCCCAGAACGGTCACATTC
>JBEEPK010000114.1:0-8000 GCA_041191145.1 Bacteroidota bacterium | reverse complement strand
GCAAGTGGTACATGCAATACATCGCTATCTCCAATGGGATGCTCAACAGTACATGCATAACCGAGTTTGCGAATCTCCTGTGCAAGTGCAATCACCACTTCGCCAAGCGTAAAGTACACTCGCAGACATTCAATTGCGGAGCGCTCATTGGGTACGCCCTGAAATTCACGCCATAACATTTTTTGTCCGACCACGATGGCAAATGGCTCGGTGACATGCCTTCCTTTATAAATATCAGATGGCTCAATCAAAGCAATACCCACTTCATCGGCACCTAATTCTCGAGCTATTTTCTTGATGTACTCGGATGCTTCTTGATTTGATGCAAAGAGTGTCTTTTGGTGATTCACTTTACCCGTAAATCGAGGATATTGAAATTCACGAATTTGATGTAAATACTTATCTACTTCCGCAATATGGATACTGCGGCCTCCTACTGAAGCATACCAACCATCCCATTGAAATGCAATTGGAGATGAAGAAGAACCGAGAATCATACTTTACTTGAGTGTTGATAAACGCAATGAATTACTGATCACACTTACTGAACTACATGCCATTGCACCTGCTGCAAACATCGGATTCAATAATCCGAAAGCGGCAAGTGGTATTCCAATGATATTAAAAACAAAAGCCCAAAAGAAATTTTGCTTGATGATGCGCATGGTATTTTTCGATAATCGAATCGCAGTGATCACCGCATGCAAATCGGTATTCATAATAGTGATGTCAGCGGTATTCATGGCAATGTCAGTACCGCTTCCCATCGCAATTCCAAGATGTGCTTGTGCAAGAGCTGGCGCATCATTGATACCATCTCCAATCATGGCGAGGCGATGTCCAGCTTTTTGTAATCCGGAAATCTTCTCCAATTTCTCATGTGGAAGAAGTCCTGCATGATATTGCATTATTCCAAGCTCATTCGAGATGGATTTCACGGTTGATTCTTGATCCCCACTCAGCATCATTGTTTGGAGTTGATCATCATGTAATGTTTGAATGATTTCTTTTGAAGTTTTCCGCACCCTATCTGAGAAGATGAAGATTGCACTTGGAATACCATTAATGCACATTCCAAGAATAGACTCTCCCTCATGATATTTCTGCATGAAATGATCAGTATCCACATTCAGACCTTCTTCTTTGATCCAATCAAGTTTGCCGATCAGAATTTCATGTCCGGATACTATTCCTTTCATCCCTTTTCCGGGTAATTCTCTGACATCATCTGCTTGTGGAATTACCTCAACTTCTCTCACAATACTTTGCGCAAATGGATGCATGGAATATTGTTCGATGCCGGCTGCAAATGACAGAATATCTTCTCGTGAATAGTGAGTATGTAAGAGTTCAATCGACTGTAATTGTGGTTTGCCAATCGTGAGTGTACCTGTTTTGTCGAATGCGATGATGTCAATCGTACCTGCCTTTTCGAGTGCATCGGCATTGCGAATGATGATTCCTCGCTTTGCGCCTGCTCCGATGGCTACCGTGATGGCAGTCGGCGTGGCAAGTCCCAATGCGCATGGACAAGCAATGAGAAGTATCGATATTGCCGGTAATATGCTTGCATCAAAAGTGGAATTCAGTATCACATAATACACAATGAATGTCAGAAGACTGATACCGAGCACGCTTGGCACGAATACTGATGAAATCTTGTCTGCAAAAGACTGAATCGCGGCTTTTGAACCTTGCGCTTCTTTCACGATTGAAGTGATCTTGGATAATACAGTGTCAGAGCCTATTGCCGTGGCTTTCACTTGCATGGATGCATCGATATTGATTGTCCCGCCCGTTACGGAATCTCCAGTCTGTTTTGTTATGGGATGTGATTCTCCCGTCAACATGGATTCATCACATATGCCGAATCCTTCGATGATAATGCCATCCATGGGAAAAGATTCACCCGGGCGAATGAGCATGATATCACCCACGAGAATATCGGAAGCATTACACTCTATGAATGATCCATCAGGAGATTTTTTCAATGCTCTTGTTGATTGCAATGACAATAATGATTGCAATGCATTTCCCGCTTTGCGCTTGGCTTTTGTTTCAAGCATCTTTCCAAGCAAAACCAATGTGATGATGGTGGTTGTGGAATCATAATACAGATGCTGAATATGTCCTGCATGTTCACCAAATAATAATTCAAATGTGCTATAAAGCCATGCCATTCCTGTTCCGAGTGAAACGAGTGTATTCATGTCGGAAGCTCCATGCAGAGCTAATTTCCAGGCGGGGACAAAAAATCTTCTACCTGGTATAAGGAGAACAATGAGTGATAAAATGCAGAATCCGATATTCAGGAGATTCATCGGAATGGGAATTGCACTTGAGATCGGCTCCCACATCATGCCCATGGAGAGAATGAGAACGGGAAGAGAGCATGCAAGACTGATGAAGAAATCTCTGCGAATATCGATTTCTCGGTCGAGGAGTCTTTCCGACACATTATCAGGTTCTTTCTTGATGATGAGTTCATAACCGGATTCATGTAATCTATTGGCTATTGCATCAAGCGATACTGCTTCGGCATCAAATTCAATGCGAACGGTTTCCGCAGCAAGATTGACGGTGGCATTCGATACACCTTCAACTTTCTTGATGGTCTTTTCGACTCGTGCCACGCAGGCGGCACATGTCATGCCTTCAACTGGTAGATTCTGAATCATGGATTATCTGTATTGAATTCAATGATTCAAAATTACGCAGAAAGCTGATTGTAAAGGGTGTCTTATGTATTTGGTGAGTGTTCAGGAGTTGAGTTCAGCTGTTTTTTCTGTTGATAATCGCTGATGACAAAGAGTGTCCCGGCAGCAATGAACGGTGCATTGATGATGAGAATCACCCATAAACTTTTGAGTATATCATGATTCATCGACAGATTATGCTTGAAAATGATGGGTGCTAGTACCAATCCGATGACGATATAGATGATTCCTCCAATCAATTCCCAGCGCCAAGCAATTGCCAAGACTCCAATAAGAATGAATGTGGGAATCATATGCATGAAGAAATCTTGCAGTTGTTCCCACCATGTGCCGTGTCCAAATGCGTCCATAGCAAAGAGACTCACAAATGCGATGGCAAGGATACAGATAATGCGGGCGAGTAAGCGGAAGATATTCATGTACAACACTCAAAAAATCTTCCACAAAATAATGCGGTTTTAGGGATAATCAATCACTTCCACAACCACTTCATTGCGTCGATTGATGACTTCATAGGGAGGATTATATCCGAGATAGGAGAATGTATTGGTATGCTTGATCTGGGCTTTTGCAAGTGCATCGCGGAGAATTTCGATATGCTTTGCGATTTTTTCATTATTGGCCCATCCATCAAATCTGATTGCCGCAATGATTTTTTCAGGTTGTTTTTCAAATGTGATGCTTTTGTCATTCGGCTCTGGAAGAGAATTCATGTCATATCCTTTTGGGACCATGAATTTCATTGTCATTGTCTCGCCAAGTTCCATTGTGACGGGAGATGTCATTGCAATGGATTCATTTGATCTATTACCGCCGAAAATATAACCAGCCAAAACGCGAAAACCTTTTCCTGAACTTTCTTCATAGGTTTTGCTACGCATTTTGACGCTTGTGAAAATAGCAGGTTCATATTTGCGAATTTCGACATTGTCATAGGTTGTAAGCACTTGATACTTGTGTTGTTCTGTTTTTTCAGTACTCATCGTGCTATATACCTGTGCAAGTAATACAACAATGACAATGACAATAACGCGTTTACGCCACATGATATAACTGCTGCGTTTGAGTTCTCTTTTCATGATGTCTTTTACTTGACTTTCCGAGAGATTGTATTGCTCTTTGATTGCATGAAAGGAAGTTTTGTCTTCCCAGGCCATTTCAATCACTCGATGTATGTCTGCTTGATTCATCTGGTATACCACTTGGAGGGTTTGCAATTCATTGTTTGATCAATTTCATCACATATAATCCCTGATTGGTTTGAATATGGAGGAAATATGCTCCTTGTGGGAGATGTGAGACTGAGAATGAAGTATCTGTGTATTCTTGGAGTTGTTTCCCTGTTTGGTCCATCAAGCATATGGACTGAATCTGCTGATTTGGGATTGTAATATGCACGACATTATTCGTGGGATTGGGGTAGATGATAGTACTTTGTTCTTGCATTTCATCAATGCCGACTGCATTTGTTTTGACAATAGACATCATCTCTGCTGTGATTTGAAATGCCTGAGCGGGTAATTGATTCGTGAGTACGCAGACAATGGCACCTGTTTGAGGATCATACATCATTGTTGAATTATACCCGCCCCAGATTTGTCCGCCATGAGTCCAGACTCTGACCCCATTGACGATTGCTTCCGAGATGCCTAAGCCATAGCGACCCGTACCGACAAATGTTGTCATTTCTTTGAGCGATTGTGCATTAATCACTTTGCCATTCATCAATGCATCATACCATTGGAGCATTTCAGAGGAATTGGAATACATGGCTCCAGCAGCCCATGCTGCGCTATTGAGCGCAATCCGTGGAGTGGCAGTATTATCTCTTCCTGCTTGCCATGGATGTGCAATGATCGGTGGAACAGTTTCGAATACATCTAGAAATGTGCTATCCAAGTTCAGTGGAGTCAGAATACTATCGCGTAATAATCTGCCATAGCTTTGTCCGGTGACTTTTTCCGCGATCATGCCTGCCAGTAGATAATTCGTATTGCAATATTCCCAACCTTTTCCCGGCGCGAATGTTGGTTCTCCTGCCCAAGTCATGAGTTCAGCCGGAGTATACATTCTGCGAGGATTATTCATGATCGAATCCGGATAACCCGGTACGCTTGTCACATCAGCGAGTCCAGAAGTATGATTGAGGAGTTGTCTGATTGTGATGGTGGAGTCGATGTTGTTATAGGAGGGAAGAAACTTATGCAATGAATCATCAATGCTAAGAAGTGTATTCTCTGCAAGTTTTAGCAGCAAAACAGCCGTGAAAAGTTTTGTATTGCTTGCAATGGCAAATTGCATCTCGGAGTCAATCGGCACCCCGGGATGAGAAATCCCGCTTACGCCTTTCCATATTCCCATTCCAGGATAGTAGACTCCGGCAGAAATCCCCTTCACATTTTTTGCAATCAGCATACTATCAATGGTCTTCTGCAATCTTCCCGCAAGCACAGGATCGAATGCATGCAATTGCAATGTGCATGAGAAGAGCAAAAGGCAAAGAATCAATCGTGATTTCATGATATCTAATATGAGTCTGGAAATTCTTTAGACTAAAATACGGAAGGGAAGGTTTATGTGAGGCTCGATATATTATTCTATTCCCCGATATTCTGCTCTCCGAGCGTAGTCGAGGAGAGCGTTGTAATATATGATGACCCCAACGGGGTCAAATGTTCTACCCCACCCAAACCTTCAAAAACTTCCTCTTGCCCGCTTTCAAAATGCGAGGTGAAGAAAGATCAATAGTATCATTGATGTCTTGCACTTTTTCGCCATCGATACTAGCGCCGCCACCTTGAATGAGTCTTCGTGCTTCGCCTTTGGATGCAACCATGCCGGTAAGGGCGAGTACATCCACCACGAATGGATTTGTGCCAAGCTCGGTGATGATGCGCTCTTCGATTTCATCAGGGACATCTTTCTTCACAAAAATGCGCTCGAATTCCTCAAATGCGGCTTTGCCGGCTTCTTCACCATGATACAGCGCAACAGTGCGCATTGCGGTTTCAACTTTTGCAGTGCGTGGATGAATTGCATCATTCGCCAAACCTTCCGACATTGCCTTGACTTCCGCTTCGCTCGCATTTGCGGCATATTGAAGATAGCGGGTAATCATGGTATCAGGAATAGACATCACCTTGCCAAACATCTCGCGCGGTGTATCGGTGATGGCGATATAATTCCCAAGCGATTTACTCATCTTCTCCACGCCATCAGTGCCTTCCAAAATCGGCATGATGATGATGCCCTGGGGAACAACGCCATAGGCTTTTTGAATTTCTCTTCCCACAATCAAATTGAATTTTTGATCTGTGCCACCAAGCTCGATATCTGACTTGATAGCAACCGAATCCATCGCTTGTGCAAGTGGATATAAAAATTCATGAATGCTGAGCGGTTCATTTGCATTGAAACGCTTCGAGAAATCATCGCGCTCGAGCATTTGTGCAACGGTATATTGTGCGGAGAGTTTGATCACATCGGCAAAAGACATTTCGCTGAGCCACTCAGAATTGTATTTGATCGTGAGATTCTTCTCCGATAAAATATGCGATGCTTGATCGAAATAGCTCTGACCATTTGCACGCGTTTCTTCAATCGTGAGTGCAGGACGCGTCTTGGACTTCCCGGTGGGATCGCCAATCATGCCGGTGAAATCACCAACAATCAAAATCGCATGATGTCCCATATCCTGAAATTGACGCATCTTCCGCAATACAACCGCATGACCAATATGCAAATCGGGTCTGCTGGGATCGCAACCCAATTTGATGATCATCGGCTTATTCTTCTTGATGGCATATTCGACTTTTTTGACAATCTCATCCTCCGGCAATACTTCCGCCGCGCCGGATTTCAAAATGTCCATCTGCTCATTGAGTGTTGGGAACATGCTCATCACTTCTTCTTTTTAGGTAATGAATTGCCAATTGGTTTACGCTTATTGCCACCGCCTGCTTGGGCTGCCTGTTGCTGCTGCGCGAGTTCCTGCGCCATGCGCATGCGCTGAGCAAACCAACCTTCCTTTTTCGGAGCGCGCTTCAAATCTTCCAATGTGATTTTATTCTTCGAGAATTTCGTGATCCAGACTTGTTGCAAAATTCCCAAAACAGTGAATACGAAATAGTATACATTCAAACCGGAAGGGAAGCCGGAAAACATGAATAAAAACATGATCGGCATGATATAGACCATCGATTTTTGATTCGGATCAGTCACGGTCATCTTCTGCTGAATGAACATCGCAATTGCCATGAGAAGAGCAAGACCACTGATCTTGTCCACTTGGAATAGTGGCAATTTGAAGCCCAGATCCAAGATCACATCTGGTGCGGACAAATCACTGATCCAACCAAAGAAATGCTCATGTCGAATGTCCATCCAACTGCTAAGCACAGACCACAAGGAAATCAGAATCGGCATCTGCATGATCATCGGTAAACATCCTCCCGCGGGATTGATGCCATATTCCGAATAAATCTTCATCGTTTCTTGTGAAAGCGCTGTTCTATCATCTTTGTATTTCTCTTGCACTTTCTGCAATAATGGCTGTACGGCCTTCATCTTTTGCATGGATTTCATCTGCGAAGCACTAAATGGCTGCAGAACAATCTTCATGAGTAATGAGAAGAGGATGATCACGATACCATAATTCGAAATGAATGTATGCAAGAAGGAAAGTGTTGGCAAAATGACATATTCACCAATCGGTGCAACGAGCCATTTCACACCATAGAATGTTCCAAAATTAATCGCCTTTTCAAGTCCATAATTGGCAAGCGTATCATAAATCTGAGGTCCAATATAGATCGTGAATGCATCTTTCTGCACACCACCTTTATATCGATTGCGATAGGCAAGTGAGTATTTTTCAAGATGTCCTTCATTCGGAGCACCTTCTTTGATACCTTCCATGAATGCAATCGCATTAGGATCTTTTTTCTGTGGAATGATCGCAGCAACAAAATATTTGGTTCTTGTTGCGATAAAATCAATCTCGCCGGCACTTTGTACTGAAGTTGGTTGTGCATATTCTGTTGCATCAAATTCATCGATTGTGCCATTCACGCTTGTGAGAGCTATCGCAGTATTCGATTCATCTACAGAACTCTGTTCTTGGAATTTCAAACCACCTTTCCATGTGATGTCATAAGTGCGTTGCGGCATGAATTGCTCCATATTTTGAAGCTCAACTTCCGCTGTGCATGCATAGGAATTACCACTGATGGTGAATGTCTTGACAATCGCACTGCCGGGTGCAAGTTCATGTACCGCAGTGAT
>JBEEPK010000113.1:0-4162 GCA_041191145.1 Bacteroidota bacterium | reverse complement strand
GCTCTGGCAGGCGCGCGCGTGATTTGCATGAGCTTTGGCGATGCGGTATACTCACCCATGACAAAAGCGGCGATTGATGTGGCACATTCACTGAATTGTGTCTTGATTGCTTCTGCAGGCAATGATGGAAAAACAGGAAAGCGCTATCCTGCGGGCTATGAACATGTGATCGCGGTCGGTGCAACGAATACATTCAATACTCGCGCGCCATTTTCCTCCTATGGCTCAAGAATCGGCATGGTTGCCCCGGGAACGGGTATCATGACAACGGCAAGACGCGGTGGCTATCGCTCATTTCAAGGTACATCTGCTTCTGCTCCGATTGTTGCAGGATCTGCAGCACTGCTTCTCAGCGTGAATCCTGCTTTACACAATGACGATATCACCGGCATGTTGCTTTCTTCCGCAAAAGATTTGGGTGCAATGGGTTGGGATATTGAATATGGATCCGGACTTGTCAATCCACTGAATGCACTTGGCAAAAAGGGACGCTATGAGGCGGGGATTTCCTCTCCGAAACGCGATGCAATCATCAATGTAAAGAATCAGAAAGAACTCGTGATTATTGGCTCCACGATGATTCCATTATTCTCTTCTTGGTCTTTGGAATTTGGTATAGGTGAAGTACCCAATGAATGGTTTCCAATTCAAAGCTATATGCAAGACCGAATATTGGATGATACACTTGGAGTTTTGAGCATCAGTGATTCTCTCTTACACAAGAATCTTGTTTTGCGATTGATAGTATCACATGATGGTCAACAAAAGATGGAATATCGCAATGAAATCATGCTCATTTCTTCGGATTCTTCTCTTCGATTGATTTCCTCTCGCATAGATTCAGTGTGGCGTGATGATCGAATGGTTTCGATGATCAGTACTGAATTTTCGCATCCATGTAGAGCTTCGGCTCGCATACTGCATGAGAGTGATACAATGTTTCTCAGTGATGATGATAAGGTGAGTTTTACGCATCATTATCTCCTTCCCTATCTGAAAGGCGATGCATTCTCGGCTGAGATTCACGCAGGTTTTTTACATGCGAATGATATACTTCTTGCCACACTTCAAGGGAATGCGCCAAGTGGAACGGGGAATCCATTTTCGGCAGGCAGAAAATCATATACCATGCCCATGACATATCTTTTTGAAAAATCCATCAAGGATAATTTCGGTAATTCAGCCATCATCGGCACGGATTATACCACGGGTAATTTTGGGAATACCCGCATCTTTTCTTTCAATGGCAATAGCTTTCAAATCACAGATTCGATTGCAGAATCATGGATCGTAAAAGGTGTTGCGGATGTAAATGGCGATGCTGAACCTGAAATACTCGCACATTCACTCGGCGAGATGAGACTCTTCGGAAAAGCATTCAAGGGCAATGCACTTTCTGCATTTGGCAAGGTATTACTGAAAGAAACTCTCATTCCGGGTATCAGAGAATTCTGGAGTGCAGGTCTTGCAGATATCACAGGTGATGGCATCGCAGAGATTTTTGGTTTCAGTGATACAAATTGCGTGGTACTCACATTTGCTGATACTGCATTCAGCATATTGGGTAGCATGCCAAATACTTCAAAACGAGGTCCAACTGGTTCGGCAAATAGCATGCGACCTCCTGCTATTTCAATCACGAATATTGATGGTGACCAAAATCCCGATATCATTTTTGGTGATACCGATGGTGATGTGATCTATTATGAATATGAGAATTCAACATTCATATTGCGACATATCATCGAATCTGATGAAGCCGGTGCAACGGAATTCACGCGTGCGGGAGATCTTGACGGTGATGGAATTTCAGAAGTGATTGTCGGTAGATATCGCACACCTGAATTGAATGAACAAAGAGAATATGATGCGCCTTTGTGGTCGCTGACTGTGCATAAAGTCCTGCAAGACACACTCCAAGCCATTCATAGGGAATTGCTCTATGGCGCTCGCGTTGGACTCGAATATCGCAATGGCATCAGCATTGGTAATCTTGATGATAAGCCCGGCGAGGAAATCATTCTGTGTGCATTCCCGAATGCATATGTATTTGGTTTTGAAAACAATACACTCATCAATCGTTTTCACTATCCGCAATGTTTTTCCAATAATGCAGTGATTGGTGATATCGATGGCAATGGCAGAAATGAATTCGGTTTCGGTGATGGCAATGCAATTCGTTTTTTTGAAATGCAGTCAAATGATGGCAGTGATATTCCGCGAGGACTCAGTGCGATTTCGCTCGGCGCAAATAAGGCAAGACTCACATGGTCGGGGAATGCGGATTCTTATGAGATTATGGCGGTGGAGAATCCAACTTTTGTGAATGATACATTGCGCTCACTGACATTTACAGATTCAAATAGCATAGAGATTACAGGACTCAATGATCGCACACTTTATGAATTTTATGTGCGCGGAATCAAGGATGGAAATACAAGTGAACTCTCGATTCCCGCCTATGTCTTCACGCATGAACGATTCGCTCCGGGAAGAATGTCGAAAGATATCGCGATTCTGCAAGATGGAAATGCGCTGAAGATTCGTTATACAGGTCCACTATCAAGCATCTATCCTTCTCCTAAAGCATTTCGATTATCAGGAAATGAACCAAATATTCACACCGCAATTCCGGCTGGAGATTCTACAATCATATTGATATTGTCCGCTCCGCTGAATCCGAATTCGATGTACACATTGCATTGCGGAGAAATAAGCGATGCCTATGATTCGCCGACTCTTTCAGATAGCATTACATTCATGACCGACAGCACGCTTTCCATTCAGAAGGCATTTGTATTATCGCAGATTTTTTCGAGTCCATATTCACTGATACTCACCTATTCAGAACCTGTGAATATGGAGCAAGCAATGCAAGTGAATTCATATATCCTTGAGCCCGTGGGTGAAATCATCTCGATTGATAGTATGAGCGATCGTTCGGTGAATCTCATCATCAATCCCGAAAAGCCACTTAGATCCATAGGTAGGGAATATTATATCGGTGCAAAGCAGATTACATCACGCTTGGGAGAAAGTCTGCATCCCAAAGGATCATCATTCACATTTCTTAT
Organism: Bacteroidota bacterium; assembly: GCA_041191145.1. Lineage (GTDB taxonomy): Bacteria > Bacteroidota > Ignavibacteria > Kapaibacteriales > UBA961 > UBA961. Next base: position 1,088 of record JBEEPK010000113.1, on the reverse strand, counting down.
CTCGACATTTTGGAATGATATGTTTTGTTATCCGCAACCATGGAAAACGCAAGAATCTCCAATGCTCACATTTGCAGGTGTGCCCAACAATGCAACACTGATCATCAGAAGAGTGAATGGAGAAATCATCGCCACACTCAAAGAGAATAATGGCGCGGGTGGAATCATGTGGGACGGAATACTTTCAGATGGAACATCCATTCAAAGCGGAGTCTATCTCTATTCGATTGACATGGGAGGCAAACAACAGATGCATAAGTTTACGGTGATTCGGAAGTAGGAATATTCTGATATCACTGAAGATCAATTGCCAACAATACATTTGATTGATATTGTTTTCAGTGGATGTTTGATTGATATCACATATATCCCTGATGCTTGCCCCGAACAATTCCAATCAATGATACCACTATTTGCAGATATCTCTTGAAAAGATATATTCTCTCCACTATTCACCAATACTCCATTCACATCATACATCTTGATTTCAAGATCTTCATAGGAATAGTGAGCATCCCACACAATATGTGACTTCACGGAATTCTTTGCGGGATTCGGCATAGGTGGATATGCATATAGATATCCATTAGCACTTGAAGTTTCTTCTTCAACATGTGAAATTATTGGATCAGTGAGCTTGACCCAAGACAAGCCAATTCCATAGGGAGTATTATTGTCGGTATAATTGCAGTAAAACTTATCCTCGAACTTTTTGGGTTTAATCATTCTGCCATTATCAGGAAGCAAATGATAGTTCCATCTTTTTTTATCAAAGAGATTTTGAGTAACAAACAATGTGTCCTGAAATGCAATGTATGCCATATCTTTATATGAAGTTACATATACTCCATACATACCATATTGTTTATCAGTTTCACTACCCCATTGTGCAATCCTCGTAAACTGCATAGTTTCTTTATCAACCACATCAAGATAAATACCTTTTCGATAATCAGGCTTTGAATAATCATAGTGAGTTAGCACCCAGTAATTACGACCATTCATTGAGACATCAACAATATCTCCAATAGTTTCATTGATAGAATACTGATGAATGGTTTGCCAAGTTTTTCCGGCATCATTTGTAT
>JBEEPK010000112.1:0-4228 GCA_041191145.1 Bacteroidota bacterium | reverse complement strand
TTTTGCATATGTTAACTCCAATAATATTGCGTGTTTACGGAGAGTCATGAAGATAGTTACAATCTATGTGATGAGTTTCCGAAAAGTACTTCCTTTCAAAACTCGTAGATTGCAATCAAAGGAGTATATATGGATAGATCAATCGCGCCTTTGTCAAGCGAAAAACCGGTATTTACATTTCCTGCAAATGAAAGCAGAACATTATCCAATGGAATGCATGTGCTCTTTCTGCATGATGCTAGGAGTCCATTGATTTCCATCTCGCTCACCATGAGAACGGGGGCAATTCACGAACAAATCAGTGGATTGTCAAGAGCCTGTGCAGGACTAATGATGACGGGAACTTCCACTAAGACTGCTCGTGACATCAATATGCTTATTGATCGACTCGGCATTTCATTCTCTTATTCTGCATCTTGGGATTCATTCGAATGCTCGTCCATTGGTCTTGCAGATCATCGAAATGCAATCATAGAGTTGATGTCTGAAACACTATTCGATTCTCAATTCCAAGAATATGAAATTGCATTGAAAAAAGATCTCATGCTTGCTGAACATGAACAATATGCAATGGATCCTGAATATTTGGCTTCTCGTGCTTTGAGCGCTAGATCATTCGTGAATCATCCATATGGATCTTCCAGACTCGGCATACCTTCAAGCATTAAACAAATTGATAGGAATGCTTGCAAACAATGGCATCAACATATTCTTGAAACACCAGGTGCTTTCTTTACCATAGCCGGAAATGGTCATCCCGATGAAATCATGCCCCTTCTTGAACAAGCATTTGGCGATTGGAAATCAAAAGGAATCTTACCTGAAATCATGCAAGCCACCTATAATGATGACATGAAATGCATCATTGCACCAAAAGCTGATGCGGTCCAAACAGCTTTGCATATTGCATTTCCATCAATTGGAATACATCATCCCGATTATGCTTTATTTCGTATTGCAAGCACTGCATTCGGCGGATATTTTGCTTCGCGAATTAATCATACATTGCGTGAAGTGTATGGATATACCTATGGGGCATTTGCTCAAAACTATGGGAGAAAAGGTGCGAATACCTATAATATTCAAACCCAAATTGGTAATGAAGTCACCGCTCATGGCATTGAACTCATCTTCGAAGAAATTCAAAAGATGAGAGAATATCCACTCAAAGAAGAAGAATTTGAAACGGTAAGAAATTATGTGCTTGGAACAATAATTCAAGGGATGGAAACATATCAACAGATATCATCCAGAATGAAAATGTTGGAATTCAATCATCTGCCAAAAACATATCACGCAGATCAATTCGATGCAATTGCAAAAGCTGAAATTAGTAATGTATTTGAAGTTCAACAAGCATATTTCAAGCCATTGCATTGTGTTATTTCAGCATCCGGTGCACAAGATATTTTGTCTCCGATACTTGAACAGTATGGCGAGACAATTATCTTTCAAGAAGCTTGATTTGTTTTTTTGAGTGAAGGAATGAAATCCTCTGCTTGCGCAATCAAAACCCCGACGATGACGACTGCTCCAATAAAGAGTTTCTCGATGGAAAGAGATTCCATTCCGACAATCACAGCTAACAAAGTTGCAGTAACGGGCTCGGTAGAAAACATCAGAGCGGCTTTCACGGGTGTTGTCTCATGTTGATATCGCGTCTGAATATAGGTTGCCACTATTGAAGCTAGAATTGCAGTATATAAAAATGCAATCCAAAAATCAGTTGATTGGAATGCCACTTGGATTAAGCTCGGCATTTTGGATATTGGACCCTCCATGAGGATGAATCCGGCAAATGCAAATAGACATGAGATAATAAACTGCATCAATGTCAAACGAGCTGAAGTAATTGCAATATTCTCGGCATCTCTCATGAATCTATCTGTATATGTGATGTACATACCCCACATTACGGCGCAGAATAAAGTGGCCGCATCACCCTCATTGAATTGCCATTCATCAAATCCATGCTGAGAGAAAAAAGCCAAACCTGTGAGCACAATGAGTATCCCCAATACTTGAAATTTGCTGACTGTTCTTTTATCAATCAAAAATGCTGCAATGGGTGTGAATATCGCCATTGACCCTGTGATGAAAGAAGAATTGGCAACAGTAGTATGCTGCAAACCCCATGTTTGAGACAGAAAGCCGAGTCCGAAAAAAATGCCCAAAACGCTCCCTTGAAACACTTCTTTCTTTGTAATTCCACGCATCGAGCGAAACCAAAGTGCATAACCGATGACTGAAGCTAATGCAAAACGCAATCCCGTGTAGAGAAATGGTGGCACTTCGTCGAGTGCATTCTTGATGATGACAAATGTCCCGCTCCAAATCAAAGTGATAAGAAGCATGAACAAATCAGCTCTTTGTCTGGTATTCAAACTCATGATTATCTCCAATTGCATGCAAAATACGCTCTTGAGATGATATGCCATTCGAGAGTTTCGATGGGAAATCCGTAATTTGGGACACAATTCTCACACAGTTTTCGGTTCAATACAATGCTTGATGTAAAATTCATACGCGAAAATCCCGATGCGGTCAAACAAAATGCGATCAATAAAAATGAATCGGCAGACATAGATGCACTTCTCGCACTCGATGAGAAAAGACGCTCATTGATTCAAGAAGTGGAAGTATTGAAAAGCAAAAGAAATACCGTGTCAGAATTGATTGCTTCCTTGAAGAAGAATAAGGAAGATGCAACATCGCATATTGAAGAAATGCGCGCAGTGTCAGACACCATCAAATCTCTTGATGATTCTCTTCGACCAATTGAAGAGCAAATGGAAGATATCGTTCTTCGCATTCCTAATATGGTACATGCTTCGGTTCCGATCGGGAAAAGTGCTGCAGAAAATGTGGAAGTGCGTCGTAAAGGTGATACAATTGAACAGGGTTATAGAAAGAATCATCTGGAAATCTCCAAGCAATTGAATATCCTCGATTTTGAAAGAGGTGCGAAAGTAAGTGGTAGTGGTTTCGGATTTTATGTAGGCAAAGGAGCAAGTCTCGAAAGAGCACTAATCAATTTCATGATCGATTTGCATTTGGAAAAGCATGGCTATACTGAAATGATGCCTCCTTTCCTCGCAAATTATGCGTCCATGCGTGGTACTGGACAATTACCGAAAATGGAAGAGGACATGTATGCAATGCCACTGGACGGTCTCTATGCAATTCCCACTGCCGAAGTTCCGCTCACGAATTTTCACCGCGATGAAGTACTTGCAAATGATCAATTACCCGTGAAATATTGTGGTTATTCCGCTTGTTTTAGAAGGGAAGCAGGAAGCTATGGAAAGGATACAAAAGGATTCTTGCGTGTGCATCAATTTAATAAAGTTGAACTCGTGAAATTCGTGAAACCTGAAACATCATATGATGAATTGGAATTGCTCGTGACAGATGTGGAAGATGTACTGAATGCACTCGAAATTCCATATCGAGTTCTGCAATTATGCAGTGGAGACACAAGTTTTTCAAGTGCAAAAACCTATGATCTCGAAGCTTGGTCACCGGCTGAACAGAAGTGGCTTGAAGTATCAAGTTGTTCAAACTTTGAATCATATCAAGCCAGAAGAGCGAATATCAGATTCAGAAATGATCAGGGCAAACCTGAATTCTTGCATACATTGAATGGCAGTGGTCTTGCCACATCGCGCTTGATGGTTGCGATTCTCGAGCATTATCAAACAGAAGATGGACATATCAATGTGCCCAAGGCATTGCAGCCATATTGTCGTTTCGAACGAATTTAAACATGTCATGCGAAGCACATAATCCGCTTCTTGATATGTATAGAGATTTGCGTCATGCACAAACTCTTCATACAACATCAAAAGTGTTTTTGACAGATGGCGAGAAAATAACACTGACTGTTTTGGAAAGTGAGTTGGGCATTGCATCAATTCTTTTGACCGAAGATTTGTTCTTAAAGCATGAAGTATTGATTAGAAGCAGATTATCCGATGAGCATATTCTCATCATGCCCAAAAAGGAAATGGATGCACTTGTTGGGATTGATCTCCATAGTCCGATGATGAGTATTGTGTACACTCCACCACCATGCGAAATTCACTCATTGAAGAGTCCTATTATCGTACTCAACGGAATCGTCAATTCTGACAATGTGGGTGGAATCATTCGAAATGCGATTGGTTTGGGCTTTGAATCCATCATAACTGATTCTACAACGAGTTCACCGTATTTGAGAAGATCCATT
>JBEEPK010000111.1:0-4269 GCA_041191145.1 Bacteroidota bacterium | reverse complement strand
TCAAGCCTTCAATCACAGTTGGCTCTATGAACCATCCATTCTTACAGCGACCTTCCGGTGAGACAATGTTGCCGCCACAGAGAATTGTTCCACCTTCTTCTTGTGCCAGTTCAATATAGGACATCACTTTTTCCATATGTCCTTTTGATACCAATGCACCAATATTAGTTCCTGCTTCAAATGGATCACCGACTTTTAACTGTTGCACCTTTTCAATAAATGCATCACGGAATTTTTCATAGATAGATTCTTCGATGAGAATTCGTGAACCACATAAGCATATCTCACCTTGATTGGTGAATGCCGAACGCACGGCTTGCGTCACGGTTTCTTCGAAATCGCAATCAGCAAAGATGATGGAAGGATTTTTTCCGCCAAGTTCCAATGATAATTTCTTGAACATCGGTGCCGCGATGGATGCGATATGTTTTCCTGTAACAGTGCCACCAGTGAATGAAATCGCAGTGATTTCTGGATGTGCGACTATTGCAGAGCCGGCATTCAATCCTGATCCATGAACGATATTCAATACACCCTCAGGCAATCCCGCCTTCATGCATATTTCTGCGAATAATGTCGCCGTGAACGGAGTCAATTCCGATGGCTTTGCAATCACGCAATTCCCGGTGGCAAGGGCAGGTGCGATTTTCCAAGTGAACAAATACAGCGGAAGATTCCACGGTGAGATACAACCCACGATTCCAATCGGAGCATGCACTGTATAATTTACCATGCCTTTTCCGCCATGGGATTCAGAAGCAAAGTGTATGATTTCCGTTGCAAAAAATTCAATGTTCTGAATCGCTCTAGGAATATCCATCACTCTACTCAGAGAAAGTGGTTTCCCTTGATCCTTGGATTCTGCTTCGGCCAGGGCATCAAATGTATCTTTCATGCCTTGAGAGATTTTGAGCATGATGCGTGAGCGTTCCTCGACTGACATCCCCGACCAAATTGGAAATGCCTTTTTTGCTGATTCCACCGCCATTTGAATATCCAGCTCACCCGAATCCGGTATGCGCGAAAATATTTCACCGGTTGCGGGTTCAGGATTATCCAGCCATAAGCCATTCGATGGTTCTTTCCATGTTCCGGCGATATAATTCAAGAGATTGTTCATCGTGATTTCATTCAATTGTTGATATGCAAAAATGGGTAATTTTCACGCCTCAAGAAAACTCCTCAAAACTTCATGTGGAATGGCCCGATAAACGCGCAATTTTCAGTATTTTGTAGCCGATTATTGCAGGAATCCTGATGGAAGTTTTTTGGATCATTTTGACCGGATGCTTGACCGCCATTGCTTGTGCATTGGCAGGTTCATTCCTCATTGTGCGCAATACCTCCATGATCAGCGATGCCATTTCACATGCGGTCTTACCTGGCATCGTTGCCGCATTTTTGATCACCGGCAAAAGAACCGGAATTCCTGTATTGATTGGAGCTACTTCGGTTGGACTTCTCGCGACATTTCTCATTGAATTTTTACATCGGAAAGGTCGCATGCAGGTGGATGCATCCATCGGAACGATTTTCACCATGCTCTTTGCAATCGGTGTGATTATGATCACAGCCTTTGCCGGGAATGTTGATATCGATCCCGAATGCGTGCTCTATGGTGAGATTGCATATGTGCCTTTGGACATGATTCCCTTCTTTGGATTTGAAATTCCCTATGCAGTATTGATGATGTCTGGAGTATTACTCTTCACCATTCTTGCCTTCTATTTCGGGTATAGACAATTCCTTGCTTCTTCATTTGATCCCGATCATGCCCGTTCAACGGGAATCAATACGAATCTTTGGCATTATGTATTGATGACTTGTGTTTCACTCATCACCGTAGCGGCTTTTGATGCGGTTGGAGCAATCCTCGTGGTTGCATTGTTCATCGTACCACCCGCTTGTGCCTTATTACTGTTGAAGCAAATGCACCATATCATGATTATTTCTTCTGTATTTGGAGTCATCGCCGCGATCGCTGGATATGCTCTTGCTGATTCATTGAATGGATCGATTGCCGGTGCAATGGCAACGATCACGGGTGTGGAATTACTCATTGTACTCATATTTATGAAATGGAAATCGAGGGTTTTGATAATTGAAAAAGGGGGTACTGCATGAGACATCTCAAATCACTCATTCTATTACTGATAATAAGCATTGGTTTCATGCAAGATCTCAATGCTCAATATTGGAAGAGCGCGACTTTGCCCACGAATGTTGCAAATAACTATTGGCTTGATGTGTATTTCCTTCCAGGCAATACACAGCTTGGTTGGGTATGTGGTTTCAATGCTGCAACTGTTCGCACAACCGATGGTGGCAATACTTGGATTTGGAGCAGAGTAACCACATCGCAGAACCCAATGCTTGAGAGCATACATTTCGTGAGTCCTCAAATTGGCTTTACATCGGGTCCACAAGGCATTTGGCGCTCGAATGACGGAGGCGCGAATTGGTTTGACATTTCACCGCCGAATGCGCAAGGTTCTTTGTGGGGATGTTATTTCAAAGATCAGAATCTGGGATTGGTCGTAGGCGGAGGTTGCGGTGGACCTCAATTGTATTATCGCACAACTGATGGTGGAAGCACTTGGAGTTTGTTTCAAGGTAATGAACCACAGAGCGGAATGTGCGATTTGATTCTTGATCAGGCAAGTGATACAGGCTATGCATCGAGTTCAGGTGTGATTTGGCAATCAACGAATGCCGGCCAGTCATGGAATGTCTTTTCCCGATCCAATACTTTCAATGCATGGCAGGAAGAGATTTCTTGGCTGGGTGATAGTTTTCTGGTGCCATATAGTGGACTTACATGTCAAGGCGGAGGCGGTGGTGGTGGCATGTGTTTCTCCACAAATAAAGGTCAGACATGGAATCGAGTGGCGGCACCTGATAATCTCTTCGGCACATATCTAACATCAGCCACAACCGGTTGGGCTTGCGGATATGATCGATCTGTCTATTATACTTCGAATGCAGGCAGAAATTGGGAAATGCGCAATTGCGGAACTACCGGTTCTCTCGATGATATACTTATGTTCTCCGATACAACAGGATGGGTAGTAGGTGAAGGAATTTTCAAACTCATTCCCGGTTATCATGAGGTACTTCCCAAGAATCCAATCACATTCTCCACGACATGCGTGAATTCGATGAAGAAGGATTCAATCTTGATTCGGAATGTGACATTTGAATCCACCCTTGTAACCCTAACACTGACCGGCAATGCCGCAAGTGACTATATCGTTCCCTTCACTTCTTTTGCACTCGGTGCATGTGAAGAACGAATGATACCAATATTCTATCGTCCAACAGCATCGGGTACTCGCAATGCCAACTTGGGCATCAGCATGATCAATCCACTCGAAACATTCACTGTACAATTGCAAGGCACTGCATCGGACATCACAATGGATGCAGGTGGTCGTGACACCCTTTTGCTCGGCAGTCGATTGGTCGGTTCAATAAGCGACTCTTCATTCATGGTATATAATCGTTCCAATACGGAAATAACACTTTCATCAATTGATCCACTCGATTTTCCTAATGGACAAATTTTGCTCTGGAATATGTCTTTACCGCTTCGCATTCCGGCAAAAGATTCAGTACTCTTACGATATCGCATAATCATGAATGATACAGGAAAAATCATACAGAGATTTCAATTCAAATTTGGACTATGCGATAAAACCATTGCATTTCAGACTATAGGCACGGCACCGAGAATTTCATCGCCGGAATCGTTTACCATACTTGCAGATTGCACTCCAATAAAAGACAGCACATATATCATCTCGAATATGGGAACGGCACCACTTGTGATTCATGGTTTATCACTTTCAAGCGGTGATAGTACTTCATTTTTAATTGGCTCCACCAATTTGCCAATGACCATCGCGCCCGGAAAAACCGGAACAATTACTTTACGATATATTAAAAGAGCACCGCTTGACCCAGATGCAAAATCTCGATTATTGATTTATCATTCCGATACTCTGCTGAATAGAATTTCGCCGAGAGTGGTAAATCTTACGGGAACGAGATCCTATGCTCTCGCAGGACCTCTGAATGATTCCATTTGGGCAGGCAGACATTGTCTTTCGGACAAAGGCAAAGCATCCATTAACCTCGGCTTGATCGGAAAAGGAAATACGCAAGTACAAAAGATCATTTCAAAATCGGGTCGAACCACAATTGTATCGCCAAATACATTTCCCATTGCAATGGCAAGTACGCTTTCAGTTAGCATACAAACCACTGCAA
>JBEEPK010000110.1:0-4401 GCA_041191145.1 Bacteroidota bacterium | reverse complement strand
GATATTGATGAAACCAGCTTCCGCAAATTCTTTCAATACATTTGCCATTGAGTCCGGTGATTCATCATAACCACCCATTTCATTGGGGAGTCCGGCATTTGGATAGACGCTGATGAAGCAATCTGCGATTCGTGATAATTCCGCGAGGAAAGGTCGCATTTGATCGGCACCCAAAGCACAATTCAAACCAACACTGATGAGATTCGGACAATGTCTGATGGAGTGCCAGAAGGCCTCGGTGGTTTGACCAGACAATGTGCGACCGCTCATGTCGACAATCGTGCCCGAGATCATCACGGGAAGTGAGATATTCAATTCTTCAAATAGTGCATCGATTGCATAGATCGCGGCTTTGCAATTCAAGGTATCGAAGACGGTTTCAACAAGTATAATATCAATACCACCCGCAATCAATCCACGCAATTGTTCTGTATAAGCATCCACGACTTTTTGCCAAGTCGTTGCGCGATATCCAGGATCATTTACATCCGGAGAAAGTGAAAGCGAGGTATTGAGAGGTCCGATTGCACCGGCCGCAAAACGAGGTTTTTCAGATGTTGAATATTCCACGCAAGCCTGCTTAGCGAGCTTCGCAGCATGAAAATTCAATTGATAGGCAAGGGATTGCAGACCATAATCGGCTTGTGCTATCGAGGTTGAACTAAATGTATTTGTTTCGATGATATCAGCGCCCGCAGCGAGATATTGTCTATGAATATCGAGAATGATATGTGGCTGAGAAAGTACCAAGAGATCATTGTCTCCGCGTACATCATGATGATGATTGCAGAGCATTGAATGAAATTCACCGGCACTTTCACTGCTTCCGCGAAAATCCTCTTCTTGTAATGCATGCCGCTGAATCATGGTTCCCATGGCGCCATCGATGATCAGGATGCGTTCTTTGAGAGCTGATTGAAGGGTGGTATAGATTGAATTCATGTGTGCAAAATTAAGAAATTGATGCGCTTGATGAGTGAAGTTCTGCATAACTCAAAAAGCATGCAGAAGATTTCCTATCTCATTGTTATTTCTTCAATTGCATTGCTCTTCCCTCAAATAACCGTAGTTTTGCACTGCGATTCATTGCTTTGGAATGCTAGTTCGGCCGATTAACTGCTGTATCCTCTCCTCATGTTCCTCCTGCCATGCTTCGCGCATGATTCTTATTTATCCGTAACAAGGAACGAATGAACTTTACAGACTTGCCTTTGAGTGAAGGCCTTCAAAAGGCTATCAAGGCAGAGGGATATTCCGCGCCCACACCCATTCAGGCGGAAGCCATTCCCTCGATTTTACAGGGTAGCGACATCATCGGATGCGCTCAAACGGGCACAGGAAAAACAGCGGCATTTGCATTGCCGATTTTAGAATTGTTGGGTTCAGAACCCATCATAGACAGACAAGACAAAAAAGACAAAGGCAGAAAAAAACCAATTCGTGCATTGATTCTCTCTCCAACCAGAGAACTTGCACAACAAATTGGTGATAGTTTCACTGCTTATGGTCGCTATACAGGGCTTACCAATACTGTTATTTACGGTGGTGTTGCCCAAAGTAAACAACAACAAGCCATGCGTAATGGCGTGGATATTTTGGTTGCAACGCCGGGTCGTTTGCTCGACTTGATGGATCAACGCATCGTATCGCTTTCATCTGTATCCATTGTGGTACTCGATGAGGCAGATCATATGCTTGATATGGGTTTCATCCATGATATCCGTAGTATCATCAATACATTGCCAACAAAAAGACAATCATTACTCTTCAGTGCAACAATGCCTCAAGAGATTCAACGATTGGCTAATGATATGCTTCATGATGCCAAGCGCATCGCTGTTGATCCCGTTTCATCTAGCGCAAAACCTGTTGAGCAATTGGTGTATTTTGTTGACAGAAAAAAGAAAATTGATTTGCTACTGCGTTTGATGGACACATTGCCGATGACATCGGTGCTTGTCTTCTCACGCACAAAACATGGCGCTGATCGTATTGCCAAAGATTTGAATAAAGAAGGCGTACCAACAGAAGTTATTCACGGTGACAAAACTCAAACAGCTCGACAGCGCGCGCTTAATCGCTTCAAGGAAAAACGCTCGCGCGTTCTTGTTGCAACTGATATTGCCGCTCGTGGTATTGATGTTGAGCAATTGCCATATGTGGTGAATTATGATTTGCCTGATGCCGCCGAAACATATGTACATAGAATTGGTCGTACCGGCAGAGCAGGTCTGACAGGCGTTGCGATTTCCTTCTGCTCGAATGATCAGCAAGATGTGTTCAGACAAATCAAGAAGATCGCCGGAAAAGATGCCATCAAATCAATGTCAGTCGAAGAGGCATTCAAGCGTGTGCCTGATTTTCAAGCAGGAGAACATCCATTTCCTTCTCAGAAAAAAGAACGCCCAGAGCGTCCCGCTTTTGAGCCGGAGAAGGGACTCAGCAGAGCGGGTTCTGCTGTGCAATCGATATTGAAAGGTCAAGGCTCCAAAAAACAAGAAAGATCGCCCGACATTGAGCGACTTTTGGAACATGACTATGAGCCTCGCAATGTTCAAGAATCCATAGCGGCCAGACTGAAAGCCGAGGGTGTGTCGAAAGACATCATTCTCAGAACAACGGGAATCAATCAAGACATCTTCCATAAATTGTGATTCAAAGCCGTCCCCGTGACGGCTTTTTTGTTTTTTTAACGCAACTTTTCACTAATCATGGGCGTTAACCGTCTTTTCGCGGTCCAAATTTTCAATCATTGTACAAACACTTAATCATGAATTTCACAAAGCTCATTTTCACGGCATTTGTTCTTTTCTCATCCATTTCTCTTTATGCTCAAAACACGGTCATTCGCGGCATCGTGATTGACAGTTCCTCAAAATCCCCGATTCCCGGCGTTCGAGCCGCACTTCTGAAAGATGGAGAAAGTAAACCGGTCGCGGGCGGAGTAAGTGAAAGATCGGGTATCTTCTTCATCAAGAATGTCTCACCTGGCACTTATACACTCAGCGTTCAGTCCATCGGATATGCGAAATATGCGAAAGCAATTTCCATTCCCGCCGGAAAGGACACCGTGAAAATCGGAACGATTCGTTTGGGTGAATCCGGATATCTGACCGATGAAGTGGAAGTGACTGCAGTTGCAACTCGCATTGAAATGAAGGGCGATACCACAGAATTTACTGCTGATAGTTATAAAACGGACAAGAATGCTTCAGCGGAAGATCTTGTGCGTAAACTTCCCGGTATGGAAGTGGATGCCTCCGGCTCAGTGAAATCGCAGGGTGAACAAGTTCGTAGAGTACTCGTTGATGGAAAACCCTTTTTCGGGAATGATCCCGCAGCGGCACTCAAGAATCTCCCTGCCGAAGTGATTGATAAAGTGCAAACATTCGATGCTATGAGCGATCAATCCGCATTTACAAGATTTGATGATGGGGATAGAACCAAGACATTGAATATCGTGATGAAGGCCGATAAGAAGAATGGTCAATTCGGTAAACTCTATGCCGGTTATGGCACCGATGATCGTTATACCGGTGGCGGAACCATCAATATCTTCAATAAAGATTCCAGAATTTCCATCATCGGAATGTCTAATAATATCAATCAACAGAATTTCTCCATTCAAGATATTCTTGGTGTGATGGGTGGCGGTGGCAATCCAATGATGCAACGCATGGGTTCTATGATGCGTGCATTCAGTGGGAATATGGGTGGAAGAGGTTCTCGCTGGATGACAGGCGGTGGTGTGAGTGATTTCATGGTTGGACAAAGTGATGGAATCACACAATCACATGGTCTTGGCGTGAATTATACTGATTCATGGGCCAAAGGACTCAGTGTGACAAGCAGTTATTTTGTGAATTATAGTGACAATTCCGCTACTCAAGATGTGAATCGACTCTATTTCATAGATGATACAACCACACAAAATAATTTCCAAACGAATAATAATAGTTCTCTCACCGGTAATCATCGTTTCAATGTGAGAATGGATTGGACAATCGATTCCATGAATTCGATTTCTATCGAACCACGCTTGACATTACAATCAACAGAGCGAGATTATATTTCAGAAAATATCACGCTTACTGAGAGTTCGATTCCAATCAATTCTTCGAATACTTCAACAAATACCGAAAATACCGGATATAATGGAAGTCTTGACATGTCTTACAGACATCGTTTTGAAACCGAAGGTCGTACATTCTCGGCATCAGCTCGATTGTCCGGAAACAATAATATCGGCTCAGGTAAAAACAATGCGGTGAATGAATTTTTCCGCACGCTCAATCAATCTGTATCAGATACATTGAGACAGGACATGCCGACTGAAGGTGATGGATACAATGCTTCGACGAATCTTTCCTTCACGGAGAATCTCCATAAGGATGGTCAATT
>JBEEPK010000109.1:0-4444 GCA_041191145.1 Bacteroidota bacterium | reverse complement strand
GACCATTTACAGCAGAGCAGCAGATTACGGTATCTCGTTAATCTCCTGACATCTCACAGCTTTGGGCGATTGGGTTTATTCTCAATCGCCCTTTTTTTTACATGATTGCAACAATTTGAAAAGACATTCGTTAAACAGTCACCATTTTTCTGTAAATCAAGGATTGAGAAAAATTTATGTCAAAAAAACCAATCGTATCTGCGGTATTGCTCATCGGCATTGGAATCGTTTTTGGAATTGCATTGGTATCAACATTCGATACCGGTGGCATTGGCTCCGTTTTTGCGGCGAATAAAGATATTGGCGCAAAGAATCCACCAATCACATTAAGTCCACAAGTTCAAGCAATTAATGATGCATTCACTGCAGCAAGTAAGACAGTAAATGCGACTGTTGTTAATATTAAAATTGTGACTGAGACCAAGCGCAATAATTCCATGAGAGACTTGTTCAAGTTTTTTGGTGGACCTGAAGGATTCGAAAACTTACCTGAAGATGATCAAGGAATGCAGAAATCGGAAGGAGCCGGATCCGGGGTGATTATTTCGACTGATGGTTATATCATAACAAATAATCATGTTGTTGATGAAGCCAAAGAAGATGGAATCACAGTCATTCTTTCAGATAAAAAAGAGTATAAAGCAAAGCTTATTGGCAAAGATCCATTAACGGATCTTGCAGTCATCAAAGTTGAAGCAAATAATTTACCCGTTGCTCATATCGGCAATAGCGATGAAGTTGCTATCGGCGAAATGGTAATCGCGGTTGGAAATCCACTCGGACTCAATTCAACAGTCACTTCAGGAATTGTGAGTGCAATCGGAAGAGGCGCATTAGGGCTCAATCGCGATAGATATGCGGTTGAGAATTTCATTCAAACTGATGCAGCAATCAATCCAGGCAATAGTGGTGGTGGATTATTTAATCTTCGTGGTAGCTTGATAGGCATCAATTCAGCGATTGCGACACGCACCGGTGGATATATGGGATATGGATTTGCGATTCCATCAAATCTCATGAAAGCTGTGGCTCTGGATATTATCGAAGATGGTAAAGTAGATAGAGGATATATCGGAATTTCCCTTCGACCTGTGGATGAAATTTCTGCCAAGTCACTCAAGTTAGAGAAAGTAATAGGTGCATTGGTTGATGATATTTTAAAGGACAGTCCTGCAGAGAAAGCCGGTATTGAACCCGGTGATGTCATATTGGAATTAGATGGTAAGCCTGTGAATTCATCCAATGACCTTCAAAGTTTGGTTGCTCAAAGAAGAGCAGGCGATAAAGTGAATTTGAAAATTTGGAGAGATGGTAAGTCTATTACAAAATCAGTCACTCTCAAGAAAAGAGATGATGACAAAATGGCATCAAATGATGAGGGAGTAACAGGCTCGGGAAATACTGTTGAAGATAATAGCAATGGAATTGAGTCATTCAAAGATTTGGGATTCACGATTAATCCATTGTCAGAAAAGAATAAAACAGAACTGGAAGTAGAGAAAGGTGTATTTGTTTCAAAAGTTGAACCATATTCCGTGGCAGGCCAAAGAGGGCTTTCATCCGGTATCGCAATAGTAAAAGCGGATAAGCAAGAAATAACCAAAACAGGTCAGATCAAAAAACTAATAAAAGACCGACAAGGTGAAGTTGTGATTCTTCAAATCAAAACAAAGGATCGTTTTGGATTGGTTTTCTTGGAGATTCCAAAGCAATAAAGCCATGTTTGGTCATCTCATTACCATACGCTATATTCGCAGTCCTATTCATCGTTACAAAGTGAGTTCAGAATGAGCACTTATATCGTAAATCCTGTTGAAGTTCGCATGAAAGAATCTGCCAAAGGCAGTATATATAAGTCCATCGTGGCCATGGGAATACGTTCTCGTCAGATTAATGATCAAATCAAGATGCAATTGACTGCTCGCATGGAGAATGTTGAGACTGACACCGATGAAGCGGAAGGTCCAAACTATGATAAATTGGCCATCAGCCGTGAGTTTGATGTTCTTCCCAAGCCAATTTTTATTGCTATGAAGGAAGTTATGGACGATCAATTGACCGTCCGTATGAATGATGAAAAGTAAACTTTCTCATTGAGTCATTTTGAGCCATCGCCTACGAATGTGGAACGATGGCTTTTTTATTCCTGATGCTTATGGAATTGCAAGGCAAAAGAATCATACTCGGAGTTAGTGCCAGTATAGCAGCATATAAAGCACCCATGATTGTTCGTGAATTGATCAAGCAGGGCGCCGAGGTGCGTGTAGTAATGACACCATCTGCTGAGAAATTTGTTTCTCGGACTGTTCTCATGAATCTTTCCAAGAATCCTGTTCCGATGGACATGTTTGAGGATGATATTCAGGATGGCGGTTCATGGCACATACATCTCGCGCATTGGTGCGATGCAATGCTGATTGCTCCATGCTCAGCAACAACTCTGGCTCGCCTTTCAATGGGGTTTTACGATACAGCATTATCCATCATCGCTTGTGCTTTACCGAAAAATATCCCTTTACTCATTGCTCCTGCAATGGATTCCGATATGTGGGAACATCCTGCGGTTCAAAGAAATATCGAGATATTGAAAAAAGATGGAACAATCATCATCCCACCAGCAATCGGAGAATTGGCAAGTGGAATATTTGGACCAGGCAGACTTCCCGATATTGATGTGTTGATAGGACATTGTTCACATATACTCACAGGCAGTGAAGTATCTATCCAAAAAAATGATACTTCATCAGAAATTGAGATTCATGAAGAAATTCCTCAACGATTATCGCTGTATGGAAAACATGTATTGATCACTGCAGGACCCACTTTTGAGAGGATTGATGATGTGAGATTCATTGGAAATTTCTCTTCAGGTAAAATGGGTTTTGCATTAGCAAGACAATGTGCAAAGCAAGGTGCATTAGTGACATTGATTACCGGTCCGGTTTCTCTCAAAACACCTGAAGGTACAATTCAGAGAATCGACGTGGAATCGGCTCAAGAAATGCATGAAGCAGTCATGAAGCATCAATCAAAGCAAGATATTATCATCATGAGTGCAGCCGTTGCAGATTTCACTCCTGAAAAGAAACATGAAGGGAAAATCAAAAAAGGTGATTCCGATTCAATGTCTGTAATGCTCAAGAAAACAACAGATATTCTTTCGGAATTGGGTAAGATAAAATCACATAATCAAATTCTCATTGGATTTGCTTTGGAATCACGCAATGCGATGGAATATGGAAAGAAGAAAATCATGAAGAAAAACTGTGATTTGATGATTGTAAATCTTGCCAATAAGATAGATAGTGGATTCGGTGGTGATAATAATACCATATCCATCCTTGACCGCATGGGCACTATCAAAGAATTTCCCATAATGACTAAAGATGGATGCGCGGAAGCAATCATCGAGCAGATTCTAATTTTCGGTGATCAATCATGAACTCGCCGCATGAATTGATATTAAGAAAGAAGGTGAAGGAGCTGGAAGCGCAAGTTTCTAAGATGCAGTATTCCTTGCTCATTGCTGAAGAGAAGTGGCAAGAGTTTGCCGTCAGCATGGAATGTTTTAAAGCTGGAAATCCCATCGGAATACTCAGACTCTATTATGCTCCCTCAAAAAAGTCATTTCGATATGATTTCAGATCATTAAAAGATGTCGAATTACAGACTTTGCTTGATCAGAAACATACTCAATCAACCTCAAAAAAACACAGAAATCATGATGGTATTCATGCTTATGTCGATGGATCCTATATCGCCGGTAAAGTGGGATATGGTATTGCGATCATTCAAGATGATACATTGATTTTTGAGGATTTCGGATCAGTGAGTAATCCAGAATATTTGGAAGCCCGTCAAGTGGCGGGAGAGCTCATGGCCGTTGGAAAAGTTGTACAATGGTGCAAACAGTATGGTCATCAAGAAATTACCGTTCATTATGATTATGCCGGCATTCGAGAATGGGCAATTGGAGCCTGGAAGGCAAAACAAGTATTAACGCAACGCTATGCACATTTCATTCGCACATGTGGTTTGTCGATCTCATGGAATAAAATCGCAGCACATACCGGAGATCATTGGAATGAATATGTTGATAATCTCGCAAAGCAAGGTACGCGGCTTTAATCCCTTTAGACAAAGCCCAAGCAAATTCGTATTTTCGTACTCACATTCACACTTACATTGATCGAATCATGGCCACACCTTTGGATCCAATCTTATCATTAAGCAAGAGACGCGGTTTCGTATTTCAATCTTCAGAAATTTATGGCGGTTTGAATGGCTGTTGGGACTATGGTCCGCTCGGCGTTGAACTTCTACGAAATGTAAAAGAAGCATGGTGGAAAGCCATGACTTTGCGCGATGACATAGAAGGGTTGGATGCAGCAATTCTCATGCATCCTCGAACATGGGAAGCAAGTGGTCATGTTGGACAATTCAC
>JBEEPK010000108.1:0-8299 GCA_041191145.1 Bacteroidota bacterium | reverse complement strand
GTTATATCTCTTGATGCCATTGCGAATCCATCTGTTCCAATATCATAGAGCCCGTCTTTGAACAAGTCCTGCAATGCATATATGCGATATGTTCCCGTGCTCAAAGCATTGAAAGCGAATTGTCCATTCGCTCCAATTTGTGTTTTATATGTGGTTGATTGCTTGCTTGGATCAAATGAGATTGAATCCTTCGCCGAAAGTAGAAAGACATATGCTCCGGCAGATTGACCGAATATATTCCCTTGAATCATTCCTGAATCCAGGGAATTTCCCGTTGAAAAAATGATCGTATGGGATTGACTCGGCTTATTGCCTGAAAAGTCTGCATAGTCAGTACCTATTGACAATGCATATGTGATATTCTTTTGCAATGGTTCGGTGATTGCAAGTTCCAATTCCTTCCCACTCCATGAAGTTTCATACTTCACTGCTGGTGTGATCATGATGCTTTGAAGGGCTTTGGTTCTATCCACATATTCACTGAATTCAATAAGAATCGTGTTTTCACTGAATAGCAGAGTTCTATCGATGGGGATCGTTCGCACGATGCTTGGTGGCTCTGTATCACGCGGTCCACCAGAGGGCGGCAATGGATTTGCACAACCCTGAAGAATGATTAGGAGCAATGTCAAGTAAAGACATTGCTCCAGGATACTTTGAATCATTCTTCTTGACATGAATTAACGTCCTCTCACTTTTGCCAATGCTTCATCGGCGCAAATGGCTGCCATGCTTACGACATCATTGACATCTGCACTTCTGTCGAGAATGTGAACGGGTTTATTCATGCCTACTAGGATTGGTCCGATGACTTCTGCTTCACCCATTTTGGACATCAGTTTATAACAAATGTTTGCGGCATTGAGATCAGGGAAAACAAGTACATTGGCATCGCCTTGAATAGCACTGAATGCATAATTATCCGCAGCTTTTTCCCCGCCAATTGCAGTATCACCTTGCATTTCTCCATCAACGATAAGTTCAGGATGGCGCTCTCTTGCAATACGCGAAGCATCACGCATCTTTATTGCAGATGCATCGCTTGATGAACCGAAATCACTGAATGAAAGCATTGCAACTTTTGGTGTCATGTCAAATCGTTTCGCGGCCTCCGCGGTCATGATCGCTATATCAGCTAATTCCTCTGCATTCGGATTGATATTGATTGTTGCATCTGCAAAGAAATAGGTGTCACCCTTTTTATTGATCACTGCTTGAATACCTGCAACTCTTGAATATCGCGGATCCGTTCCAATGATTTCAAGCACGGGCTTGATGGAATCGCCATAGTTTAATTTCACTCCGGAAATCAAACCATCTGCTCTGCCTGTTTCGAGCATCATAGAGGCATATTCAATGCGACGGCGCACAATGCGATTTGCTTGTGTCATCGTCATGCCTTTTCTTTGTCTTTTCTTTGTAAGCAATGAGGCAAATTCTTCCAAATGCTGAAGATTGGAAACATCGATGAGTTCAATTCCATTGAGGTCTATGCCGAACTCTTCTGCCAATCCATGAATCTTTACGGTTTCACCAATGAGAATTGGATTCGCAATGCCAAGTTGCACGATGATGTCAGCGGCACGCAATACTTTGATATCATCACCTTCGGTGAAGATAATGCGTTGTTTGCTTTTGGCTTTTTGCAATCCATTGATTACGCCGGCGATGAATCTGCGAACCTTTGTTTGTTGTGATTCGAGTTGCACACGATATTGATCGATATCAAGCGTGGTCAAACGAGCGGCACCACTCTCAATTGCGGCTTTTGCAACTGCGGGAGCAACATAGAGAAGTACTCGATTATCAAGTGGTTTCGGAATGATATATTCTTTACCATAGGAAATTGGATCTCCGCCATAGGCACGAACCACATAATCGGGAACGGGTTCTTTTGCCAATTCGGAAAGTGCATATACGGCTGCAATTTTCATTTCATCATTGATTGCCTTTGCACGAACATCCAATGCACCTCTGAAGATGAAAGGGAAGCCAAGAACATTATTCACTTGATTTGGATAATCGCTTCTGCCTGTTGCCATGATGATATCTGTACGAACAGAATATGCATCTTCATACGAAATTTCCGGATCAGGATTTGCAAGTGCGAATACAATGGGATTTGCAGGCATGGAAGCAATCATTTCTTTGCTCACGAGACCTGCTGAGCTACAACCCAAGAATACATCAGCCTTTTTCATGATATCTGCCAAATCAGCAGGAGCAGTTCCATTCGCAAACTCTGCTTTGGTTTCTGTCATGTCTGCATCTCTTCCCGGGAAGATGAGTCCTTTACGATCACAGAGATATATATTCTCTTTCTTCACGCCCAATTTTTCATACATCCTGCAACATGCAATCGCGCTTGCACCTGCACCACTCAC
Organism: Bacteroidota bacterium; assembly: GCA_041191145.1. Classification (GTDB taxonomy): domain Bacteria; phylum Bacteroidota; class Ignavibacteria; order Kapaibacteriales; family UBA961; genus UBA961. The sequence goes on along the minus strand of JBEEPK010000108.1, from coordinate 5,915 downwards.
GGCAACAATCACTTCATCGATCTTCTTGTTTTGAATATCCAATGCATTGAGTAATGCAGCACCACTAATGATTGCGGTTCCATGTTGATCATCATGCATGATGGGTATCTGCATGCGTTTTTGTAATTCTTGCTCGATATAAAAACATTCAGGTGCTTTGATATCTTCAAGATTGATGCCACCAAATGTTGGCTCAAGATTCACAACAGTATTGATGAATTCTTCTGGATCTTGAGTGGTGATTTCAATGTCGAATACATCGATGTCTGCAAATTTCTTGAACAATACGCCTTTCCCTTCAAATACAGGTTTTCCGGCTGCAGCACCAATATTGCCAAGTCCTAGAACTGCTGTTCCATTCGAAATCACGCCAACGAGATTTCCTTTGGCTGTATATTCATAGACCATTTCTTCATTTGCTGCAATTTCCTTACAAGGTTCTGCAACGCCCGGTGAATAGGCGAGTGAAAGTTCATATTGAGTGGATACGGATTTACTTGGTATGACTTCAATCTTACCTTTTCTTCCGGATGAATGATATTCAAGTGCATCTTCTCTTTTGATTGTACGCTTTGTCATGTGTAGCTATTGATTATGAAACAAAGTGGTGAATTCTAGTTTATTGCATCCGTGCATCAGATTGAAAACGACTGATGAATTCGGATACTATCGGGTCTTTTGTTATTTGTAAAGTATGTGCATCACCTTCAAAACACACTTTTCCATTATCCAACATTGCAACATGATCGGCAATATTGAATACGGAGAACATATCATGTGTGATGACAAGAGATGTGATTGATAATTTCTTCGACAATTCAAGAATCATTTTGTCTATCTGCTCTGAATTAACTGGATCCAAACCGGTGGTCGGTTCATCATAGAAAATATAGGATGGACTCCCAACAAGCGCTCTGGCAACTCCAACGCGCTTTTTCATTCCGCCGGAAAGATCGCTCGGTTTTTTGGCACTCAGCAAGGAAAATTCTTTTTCAAAATTCATTGTACCGCTTTCAGAAATATCCGGTAGCAAACCAACGGCGGATAATACTCTCCGTGCCTCGCTATTGAGCAGATCCATATCGCGTTCGCCATGCTCATATAATCCAATGATCACATTTTCATATACTGTCATTGAGTCAAACAATGCAGCGCCTTGAAAAACATATCCGATATTTCTTCGGATGTCAAATAATTCTTGTTGTGTCATGGATGCAACGGAATGTCCATCAATCTGAACTTCACCTTGATCTTGTGTGAGCAGACCAACAATATGCTTGAGCAATACGCTTTTTCCGCAACCGGATTTGCCGATGATACAAGTGATTTTTCCATTTGGTATGGCAAGATTGATTCCTTGCAATACTTGCTTTGGACCGAATGAGGAGATTGCATTCGCAGGCGCTGAAGCTCTTGTCAATTGTAAAAGCAAATTGCGAAGTGCATCATAATCTCCGAGAATCGTGACGGGAACATCCACGCTGAATTCATAATTGCCGGATAGATCACCGATTGTTCCGGCAGCTCTCCAAGCAACATCACTGAATAATTGTCCGCTTAAATTCAATCGCGCTTGCGATAAATCAGATAATCCTTCTTGTAAACTGATCGTTGCATTTGTGAGTAAACCAGTTCCTTCAAGCAAGCCGGAAAATAACTGAGATGCGGCCGCTGAAAGTGAATTGGACAATTGATCGCCTAATCCTCTAGTACCAATTCCTCCGCCGGCTGAACCACGACCAAATAATTCGGCTTGCGTTCTACCAACTATCAATTTCATGAGTGCATCATTTCTGATCTGTGCGGAATCACCGATAGCTTCAATGCCATTACTTTCCCAAGTGATGGAAACTTGAGGAAGATTTTTTGTTCCTGTAATCTTCATGATAACTCGGAAATTCTCAAGTACATCATCGTATCGGGTTTGACCTTTATAAACAGCAAGCAAATCCAAAGTAGGATTGGTTAATTCACCGGTATTGAACAATAAACTACCAGATGCATCAAACACTTTCAAAAACTTATACTGTGAACCTTCGAGTAATTTGATCTCACCAAAGAGTCGTGGAAGTTTGAATGATTCCTTTTGAAATCGCAATGCAGTTTGTTTATTGGTAGGTTCAACATTGGCACGAATCTCTTCAAATGTTCCTAGAATCATTTTGAGGAGAAATTTCCCCGGCATGAGAACATTTAAATCATAATCCAATAAATCATTGAACCCTGCTCTTTTTCTTCGCAATAATTCATTCTCATCAATACCTTCATTGCCGATATCTTTGGTCTTTTCTTTAGATCCCTTCTTGGATATACCCGCTTCAGATAATGCTTTGAACAAATCCGTGACTGGATTGTCAGGTGTTTGAAGCAATTGTCTTTGTTCCGTGTTCAAAACAGTATATCGTACTCCAGATGAAGTGACTTGTTCTTCCTCCGGTGGCATCGTTATAGAAGCTTGCATCACTTTAACATCTCCTCGCAAATATGGCTTCTTGAATGTGCCATAGAAACGAAGTGGATTTTGACCGGATGCAATCGTGAATTTTCCATACATCGCCGGCATTGTGCTCGCAGACGCATCGCTCAATACCAATAATTGCTTGGACACAATGTTCAAATCAAAATTCTTGATATAAATGATGTCATATAGATTGAGATTACCGGTAATAATGGCTTCACCATTGGGCAAATCGTATTTATCATTCCGTACAAATATGCTATCTAATTTTGCGGTTGCATTCTTGAGATAAATATTTCCTTCTGCTGAATAGCGAATATTGGTGGCATCAAGAACAAAAGACATATCTCGTATAGTCGCTTTTCCTCCATAATTGATTCCATCAGGTGCATAGCCTCCAAGTGTTATTGTTGCATCTGCTTTACCTTTTAATCCTGAGACTCCCGGAATGAAAGGAGCTATTGTTGCAATAGAAAGACCATTTGCTTCTGCAATCACCACGAGTGGTTCATCTCTTCGCATAGGTTCATTTGCATTACCAATTGCAAGATTATACGGAATTTGTTCAATATCAATTGTGAGAGTTTTTACACCTGCATGACGAAGATCTGTTACATCAACTGAACCCGTAATCATTGAATCTGCATGATTGAGTGTGAATTGTTGATTACCGACAGCGATATCATTGTAATAAATACTGTCTATTGCTCCAATGCAGGAGAATTGAGGATTGCGGAAAGGACCTTCTGCAGTTATGATTGTCGTTCTGGCATTTCCACGCAATGTTGAGAGTACCTCTCGAATGTCTTCAGGAAGGAAAGGTAATTTCTTTACATCTTTCAAAGGAAAATTGGTCAAAGCTATATTCATGTTTCTGAATGTCTTCTCTGAAATCATGCCTGTAGCATTGATTGATTCTGCTCCGGCTCTGCTGAATCTGACATTGTCAAAGTACATCCCACTTCCTGAAAATCTACCTTTCAATATTCCTACATTGTTCCAAGTGAGATTGTCATATGTAATGTCAAAGTTGTTTGCATCATATGTGAATGAAGTGTCTGTAAAGATTGCACTCGTCGAAACATCGGCATAGATATCATTACCAATGGTACCCGAAAATGTTCCTTTGAAATCGGTATGTTGCAATGAAAAATTCAATGCAGGTTTTTTCAATGTCAGTGCATTGATCGTAAGCCAATCTTCTGCAATGGCGGATACTGTCAATTCACTCAATATTCTGCGACCCTGATTTCCAGGTTCTGTCTTGATGATGCCTTTCATTAAAAAGGGAGAACTGGCTCCGTCATTGTCGGGTCCGAAAATATGACCATTCAATGCATGAAGTGAATCAATCGTAAATATCGTTGCATATTTATCTGACTTTACTCCAAGACTCATCTTCACTTCACCGGTGGCATTGATTCCATCCATAAACAAATTCACAGGAGCCAAATCGCGGGCATTGATGCGAATCTTAACATCAAGAATAGAAGAATCCATCATCGGCATGAGTGGATGATCGCTCAAATCAAGGCCTGACATACCCTTATATTTCTTTTCTCCTTCAAGAATCACACTGCTAACTGTATGATCAATTGCTGTGATGAGTGAAGTGAATGTATAATCGCCATCTGCCTGAATCGAGTACATAGGTGATTGTATTGTCACATGTCTTCTTTTCGGACTTTCCCTGCGAATACTCACATCAACATTTTGCGGACGAACGGTTCTATCATTAAAAATGAGTTGTCGCGCATGCATGTGCATATCACCTTCCAAACTGTCCAAATGCATTCCGCGCATGACCATCGTGATGGAGCCATCAAAATGTGTGGGAAGTTTTTTGGTGCTAAATATTTCTGCGGGTGAAAGATTTTCACATTCTGCTTCAATATCAAAAATGGGATTTGCATGTCTTGCATCAATCATTCCGGACAATCGCAATGCTGATCGTAGTTCATTTTCGAATTCGTCGATTCCACGAACTGCTTCTTTGAGAATGATATTTGCTGTATCAATCATTAATAATCCGGCTTCAGATGCATGACCATCAAATAGCATTGACGATATGGCATAATCACCCAGTCGAGATGGTCCTGCCTCAATGCGAATTGCTGCATCAAGTGTGGGTAAAGTGGTTCCTTTACCTGCAATGTTTATATGCATGTTCACATTGCCATTCAAACTCTCATCTTGAATGATTGCACCGGGATTGAGATTTGTGAATTGCATGTCACTCACATAACCGAGTTCAGGATTTCGAAAAGTGAGATTTGCAAATCCATTCAAAGCGCCGGATTTAGTATTCGCATCAAGTTGTATATGCAAGGAATCGGAAGGTTTTCCTTTCACGAGCAAAGTTGTGAATGTCACATTTCCCAAGAAAGGCAATGGTGGCAATCCGAGAACAGGAATTTGCTTTAGAAGCATATCATAATCAATGCTTGCTTGTCCCATCGCCTCTGCATTGAAAAAGAATTTCTTTGCATCATCAATATCTTTGAGCAATCCTGAAACTCTCAAACGAGATTGTCTTGTGCCAATATCGAGATTGGCCACATTGATCTCACGAAATGTTCCATCGGCCTCAAGATCTATGTCATACACTCCGAATATTCCAACATCAGGAAAGAATATTCGTAAATCATCAGAATCAAATCTTTCTGAAACAAGTGAAATCGATATGGGAGTTTTTTGAAATTTTTCTGTGAATTGGGAATCAAACACATCGAGTCCATCGGCTTTGCCTGATAAACGAAGCTTGGTGTTTGGTGTGACGATGTTCAATCTATCAATGATGATTCCAGACTGTTGATGTAGTGCTTTGAGTGAGGCATCATTCAGTGTAAAGCCACTTTTGACATCTTTTCCGGAAAAGGAAGCAATGTCAATGTCATATCTATGAATACCGGGATATGCCTTGCCTGATAAAATGAGGTTTACATCTTGTAAAGCCAAATCACCTGCATTGAACACTCTTGGTGATTGTTTGGACAAAGAGTCAAAAACCCGAATGGAACCACCGCAGATTTCAAGATTTTCAAGTGTAATCTGCCAATCGAAAGGAGGTTTGCTGGGGTCTTCAGGAACTGGAAATAGGATATGTTCCACATTCCAAGTACTGTCTTTTGAGCGGAGTATTTTGATTCTGGGGTGATCGAGAGATAGGGTGCTCACGCTGATTGAACGATTGAGCAATGCCTCGAGAGTATATGAAACCGAGAGATCACCCGCCTGTAAAACGGTGTCACCAGCGGCAATCAATGATATATCATGAAGGATGATTCCACGAAATATATCAATTCTCATATCTGAGAAATATATCTTCCCCTTGATTTGCTTATTGATCTGTTCAATTAATACAGGTCTTAGCCATTCGCGGAAGACATCCGTCTGAACAAATACATATGCTCCAAGCACTCCCAAAATGAGAAGGAGAAAGAGCCCGGAGATCATT
>JBEEPK010000107.1:0-6152 GCA_041191145.1 Bacteroidota bacterium | reverse complement strand
GCTCTATTAAGTGATAGAACAGCTTCATCCACAGTCTTACCCATACCGACTTTTCTCAATGTACTCTCAATATCTCGAGCTTCCTGCGGAAAAGGAATCTTGATGAATTGATTTCCAAAATATCCATCCTGTTTTGATACTTCATTTGTTCCCTTGGTAATGCCATTTTGCAATGCTTCTTTAAGAGCGGAAACAGCTTCTTGCTCGGTAAATCCACCAATGGAACTTTCACCTTTCAATAGTGTATTTGCTTTCTTTTTGAGAGCATCAAAGAGTTGTGCTTGCATTGATTCAACATTCAAGTGAAGCCCCAACAATACAAGCAAAAATGGTAGTTTGCGCATGCTTTTCATTAGTGAACCCTTAGTGGTGATTTGAATTATCGTAAAACTATGAATATGTATGAACATTTAAAAGGGAAGAGGCTTCTTGCTTTGGATATAGGCAAGAAAAGGATTGGTATTGCAGTGTGCGACATGCTGCATATTACCACAAATCCTCTCATCACAATTGAAAATGATGCGAATGCTCGTGAAGAAATCCTGAGGATTGTTCAATATGAGCAAATTGGCGCCATCATCATCGGCATACCACCTGAATCCGCAGGTCAAAGTAATGCAATTATCAAAGAAATTATGAAATATCAGCAATTGTTAGTTGATGCCCTTGATATCGACATCATACTTCAAGATGAATCATTTAGTTCAAAAAGAGCGGTTGAGCATTTGATTGCATCTGGTCGTTCAAAATCGTACAGAAAAGACAAATCAGTGATTGATAAAACCGCGGCGGCAATCATTCTACGATCATTCCTGGATGAATTTGATGTTTGATTTAATGCTGAAATATTTTCTCTGTTTCATCTTGATGATCATGCCGATTTCAATGATTTCGCAAATACAGAAAAATGGTTCATCGCTGTATCCCACTTTGGAATCACAAAGAGAACCTTTGTATACGGAAATCCGAACACTCCATCATTCTTCTGAAGATTCAATGACTATTTTGGCAATGTTTCGCATTCAATATGATGCATTGCTTTTTGAAAAATCCACATCATTCAGAGGTGGATATGTTGCATTTCCTTCACTTGAGATTGAATCGAAAGACAGCAATGGAATCATCAAATCACGCATTCAATGGAAAGATTCGGTCTTTGCTTCCACTTATGAACAAACTAATTCTGAATCTCTCTATGCTTATGGCTTGAGAGCAATCACTGTTCTAAAAACACAATATGCCGTGACAATTGCATTGATAGACAAAGGACAAATAATCAAAAAAGTTCGGATGCCAAAAATTGCTTTGCAGGAATTTGCCAATCCTTTATTCACTTCAGTCCGGATATATTCAATGGTAATATTCCATTTTCTTCCAAAAAACAATATGCTGTATTCCAACTTTCATCAAAAGTCAAGAACTATTCCGCTTCACTCATACGGCTTAGAGCAAATGAAGAATATGCAAAACATGTAAAACCTGTCTCTGCAACAAGAACTGAACTTCGGTCAAATATTACAATCATGCCGGAATTCAATGAAGAATCAGCTACTTCAAGGCCAATTCCTTTGATTGTGAAAGAAGCACCCGGAATGAATCTTCTGATTATACAATTTCCCGATAATGTCATTGCACCGGGAAGATATTCTTTGATCCTCTATCATAGCGAAAAAAAAGGGAGACAGGATTCCATCCGATTTGATTTTGCATGTCTATGGGAAGATATGCCCAAAACCTTGATCAGCGCTGAATATGCGAGACAAACAATGAAATATCTTCTGAATGATGCTGATTATGACAAGTTGTCGGGAAGCACAGATTTGGAAATCCGAAAGAATATAATCGATTGGTGGAAGAAGAATGATCCTACTCCATCTACCATATATGATGAGCCCATGGCGGAATATTTTCGAAGAGCAGACCGTGCATTTACGGAATTTCAAACAATTAATGAATCCGATGGTATCATGACGCAAAGAGGGAAAATAGCTTTGCTTTATGGTTTTCCGAAAGAAAGAAACATTGAAATCCCAAGTCAAGGAATCAAGAAGGAATTATGGACTTATCCACACCCAATCAATAAGCGATTTGTTTTTCAACAAGTTTCAGGTAAGAATTTTGCTTTGATCTCTATTGAAGATGTGAAGTGAATGTCTGTATTCCATAATCAGAATAAGCCCTGAAATACTCCACAATATTGTTTCAAATAACATGGATTCATGTGCAGGATCCACCGCATACATTGCATAGGTGAACATCATTAAAGAACTTATGATTGCAATACTTTGTCTTTGAAAGATCGAACCAAGAAACATTACAGGGATGAAATACCAGGGGTGTACTTTGGCCGAAATGAGTATCGTGACCAAAAGAATCATATAGAGTGATTCTATGAGTGACTTTTTCTTGATATATGCATGTCCACTTACAATCATCACTCCAATTCCTCGAATAATGGTAAGCACTTTGGGAGCCAAAAGCCACCATTCATGGATTTTGAATAATTCCAGGATATGTCTGATACCATATAAAATCACTCCATTGAAATAAGTACCTTGATAAAAATTCAAAACCGAGGCATATCCCTGAATGGCTGAGTAATTACCAATCACAATACCCCAAAACCATGGAGCAGTTGCAAGCAGGGTCATGAAGAGTGTTCCAATGAATATTGCAATGACATTCTTACTCTTCTTAGCATGCAATAGAAAGGGAATGATGAGAACAATTGGATAGAGTTTCAAAAGACCCAACACAGCACAAAGGATTCCAATGAGGATACTTCTCTTGATAGATGAATCAACTCTGAACAGCATGATTGATCCAATGATGAAAGGCAGAAGCAATACTTCATTATGGGCTTGTCCAATTCCCTCAATCGCTGTCATTGGAATGGCGAGATACAGTAAAATAGGCAATAATGAATATTGATATTTTCGAAGCCAATGATAGAGTAAGGCAAGTCCAATGAATTCCGAGCAAAAGAGCAAAGCCTTCCATATAAACAATGTTGATTGCAATGAATAGGGAAAAAAAGATGAAATCCATGCGGAGATGGACATGAATATCGTGGCAATCGGAGGATAAATATTTTGATATGGTTTGAATGCCATCAATGCATATGCTGAGTCTCTGAGATAAGTCAATGATAGATCATCAGCTTTCAAAGCATAGAGATTTACACCTGCAAGAGTTGCTTTGCCATAGAACAGATATCCAAAGACATCATCAGAGAGCCATGGATACATAAAGAATACTGCCAATCTTGAAAGGAGAAACAGTGAGAATAAACGGGGGAGTGTGAGAAAGGATGTGCCATTGCGAAGGAGAATAAGTCCGCAAAGTGCATGAATGCCATAAACGGCTAAAAATACCTGCATGGTATGTGCATTTCTCTCTGCAGGTATGAATGCATAAACCATGAAACCCATGATATATGTCCAGAAGACAATCCATGGGAATCTTGTACCGGCTATATCAATAGACATTCAATAATTCAACTTCAAAAATCAATGTGGAATTTGCTGGAATTGCACCTACAGACCTTGAACCATATCCCATTTCAGGTGGTATCTCAAGCTTTCGCTTGCCACCTACTTTCATCGTGGATAAACCGACATCCCAACCTTTGATAACTTCTGATGTACCGATTCGAAAAGAAAATGGTTGATTTCTCTCGCGTGAAGAGTCAAATACTTTTCCATTAGTGAGCGTGCCAACATAGTGAACAGTCACAGTGCTACCAAATGTTGGCTGTGCGCCTTTTCCAACAGTGATTTCTGTTATTTTCAAATTGGGATAGCTTGCAGGATCTTCCAATGTGACTGATTCACATGAAGCCAACAATAGCACCGTAAGAAATGAAAGTATGAGATTATACATATGATTTTCCATAAAAAAAAGCCTGCTTCCTAGGAGAAACAGGCTTTATTGTACATATTCAGTTAATCAACCAAAACCGGATTATCCATATTGACTTCTTTACGAGTATCAATGATGGTCGGCTTTGTATTCTCAATTTGTTCTTGAATTGTCATAAGTGCTTTCAATAATGCTTCCGGGCGTGGAGGGCAACCTGACACATATGCATCCACGGGAATGAACTGATCGATGCCTTGCACAACGGAATAGCTTCTGAACATACCGCCTGACGATGCACAAACACCCATGGAAATACACCATTTGGGCTCAGGCATTTGATCCCAGATCTTACGAACAACCCAACTCATTTTATATGTCACGGTTCCAGCCACAATCAATAAGTCTGATTGGCGAGGCGTAAAACCAAATTTTTCAGAACCAAAACGAGCGCTATCAAAACGGGGACCCGCGAATGCCATCATTTCAATGGCACAACAAGAAATACCCATTGGCATAGGCCATAATGAATTTCTTTGTGCCCAACTGATTGCAGCGTCAACAGTTGTGGTCAAAAAGCCGTCTTTCGTTAATTGATCTATTGCCATTCCAAAGCTCCTTTTTTCAAGACATAAATGTAACCTGCAAAAAGCAATACCATGAAAAGTGCCATAGCAGTCAAACCAATCATACCCAATTCCTGGAATTGAATGGCCCAAGGATACATGAACACAATTTCAATATCGAACAAAATGAAAAGCATTGCCACAAGATAAAACTTTACAGAGAATCGCTCTCTGGCGGTTTTGATGGGCTCCATGCCGCATTCATACACACTGAGTTTTTCTTTTGATTTATTCTTTCGAGGTCCTACAAATTCAGCGATGAGGATATTGGTCAATCCAAAGATGAAACCAACTGCAATCATCAAAAAGAGAGGCAGATATAGTTCAAGCATGCATCTAGTCCGATTTATGATTCAAATGCTTGGCAAACTTACTTTTTTTTTGCCGTCCTCGCAAAAGAAAACAATCCAATATCACTCTCTTGTTCCCTGAAAATCAGCAAGTTTTGGAAATCCTTGAAAAATCGGGAATAAGAGCAAAATCTGTAGCCATTCGACATCCAATTTGAAACGAATATTTGCCGCTTGTGTAAGTGAATAGATAATCGAAACATATATCAAGATTCCAATCAGCAAAATCAAGAAATATCTATTATCGATTGAAACTTTGTCGGTCATCTTGATAATCACCAATATTGAGAGAAAAAGTCCAATGCAAAGAAGCAATTGTGGAAGCACTCTGGAGATTATAATCGAGGGAGTCCACAACTGATCTCGATATCTATCCGGTATCAACCAAAATTCGGTGAATCGATGGAAGGAGCGCTTAACATATGTTGAAAAATTATCAGTGAATTGCCTGAGTACAATGGGTTTATATTCTTTTTCCAATTCAACATCATTCATGTATTTCCTTGCGGATTCAATCTGTGCAAGTTCCTGAGAAGTCACATCTTTTTGCATACCTTCATAGAAATTCATCCACATTGGTGATTTTGTTGGGATAAAGGTATCGAATGTTATGACATTACGAATTGTCCAAGGAGTAAAAATCACAAATGCTGTTAGAATGAGTGAAAGGATATTGCTCCTTTTCCCAAAATAGTACATTTGAAGAGCAATTATTCCCGGCAAAAGTATCGGCTGAGTCAATGCTGTGAGCCAACCAATGAGCATTGGAATTTTAGGATGTAGTGATTGAAGCTTCGAATATTCAGCCAAATACCAAAACATAGTGAAAAGTGGAATTGTTAGAGCTGTAGACTCCAATACATATGGATAGTATAGATATGCTGGATGTAGCGCAAAAAGCAGAGATGAGAAAAAGGCAAAACGACTGCCGAATCGTATGCTACTCCCTTTATAGACAAACAAGGTTGCAAAAAACCATAGGATATGTTGTAAACCGGAAGCTAAGAATTTACCAAATTCACCAAAGAGAGCAGGTAGAGAAAGAAAAAGGGGATAGATGGGTGTTTTCAATGCAGTCGGACCATTCGATAAACTATATCCAGAGCCTTCCACGAAATGCTTTGCGATATACCAATCTTCGATTGCATGTGGGATGATGGGAATTCCAAAAAGCATGACAAGCTTTGTGCAGAGTACGAGAAAGGCAATCCATACAATAAGTCGGAATTGTTTGGATTCTTTCCAATCATTCAAAATACCGAAGAACATCAAAGAATTCCGTATTTGTGATATAGTGATTTCAGATGCTCATTCACTT
>JBEEPK010000106.1:0-4848 GCA_041191145.1 Bacteroidota bacterium | reverse complement strand
AGAAGATATCGGGTTGTTCATTGATTACATAATCAGCCAATCCCTTTTTTATGGAGGCACGAATACCATTGACATTCCAGCTGATGATTTTTATCATTCTGCCACCTGTACCGGAATAGCATCACGTAATTCTTTCAAAAATGAATCCATCAATTTCACTTGTTTTTGCTGAAGAGCCATTTGTTCAATTTTTTTAAAATCAGAACTTAAAGAAGGAGAATGTTCGGCGATATTTTTCTTCTTTAGAATGATATGAAGAGATGGCTTAGTTGGATCGGCCATATAAGGCAATGGTTGTGACACTCCGCCTTCAGGCAAGGTTTCAACAATTGACTTCAAATCGGCAGGTAGTCTGTTTAGTTCAATTACACCCATTGAACCACCGAATCCTTGTGTTTCTTTTTCATCTGAATATTGCTTGGCAAGATCTTCAAAAGATTCACTCTTTTCCACTCTTTCTTTCAAATCGGTCAAGATTTTTTCGACTCTGCTTTTATCATCAGCTGAACCACCAAGTTTCAACAAAATATGTCTGGTATGCGAAGCATCTTTTCTTTTTTCAATCGTTTGGATTATATGAAAACCAAATGGACTTTCAATTGGCTGTGAAGTTTCACCGGATTGCAAATCATAAGCGGCTCTTTCATATTCAGCTACGAATTTTCCTTTGTCAACCCAGCCTAAATCTCCACCTGTACTTGCGGAACCGGGATCACCGCTATGTCTTTTAGCAAGTTCAGCAAAATCGACTCCTTTCAAAATGGAATCTCTGATTTTCAGCGCCAATCGTTTCACTTCTTCTTTTGCATCCGCACTTGGCTTGATATGCTTTACGATATGAGCCAATTCAACAGATGCAGGAATTGCACGGATTGAATCACGATACTGATTATAGAAGTCTTCCACTTCACGATTTGTACATTTTACACCCATGAACTTTTGTTGTTGGAGACGTTCAACCAATAGTTGTTTACGAACTTCATCTCGATAATTTTTTCTGATGCGAGAAATTGACATGCCATACAAATCCTCAACCCTCTTTTCAGAACCATATGTTTGCAGGAGATTTTGCATCATATAATCTAGACTTTGATTTATCTCTTCATCCATGACGGCAATGCTGTCCTCGACTGCTTTCGTAACCATCAACCGTTCATTAATGAGTGATTCAAGAACTTGTTTTCTCAATTCAGGATCACTTGGATTCACTTTGGGATTTTGTTGCAAAAACATTGCGATTCTTCCCTCAATATCCGATTGCAATACGATTTCTCTACCCACAGTGGCAATGATCTTATCAAGAACTTGGGATTGCTGAGCATAGAGAGAAATTGCAGAAAGAACAATTACAATACTAGAGACAAAATATTTCAGCATGAACTTATTCCAAGAGAAGAAGCCCGACTATTGCCGGGCTTAATTTGTATTACTTTTTCAACATTGATTCAAGCACTTTATTCTGTATCGTCACAGGATACTGTGTTTTGATTCGGGTCAGCCATTCTTCTGTTAATTTTTTCTGTACCATGTCCTGAAATGCCGGAGCAAAATCCGGAATAGCTTCTTCAAATTTCTTTTCACGAGGTTGTGCAATATCATTCACGAGAAGTAGCACATATCCTCTTTCGAATTGTTCCGGTCCGATAATGCCACCAGCTGTGATTTTTTGTTTTTCAATCAAAGCAGCCAATTTGCTTTCTTTGACTGTTTGTGGAGAATAGCGACCTTTCTTCTCTTTGAAACCGGGTCTTTCAGTAAATTGAGAAGCCAGTGTCTCAAATGATTCACCTGCATTTAATCTTTCGCGCAATGTCTTTGCAATGGAATCCGAAGTGACATAAATCTCATTGAAATCATATTTCACATCAGTTTTATACTTTGTCTTTGTGGTATCCCAATAGGTTCTTGCAGAAGATGAATCAAATTTCAATTTGCTCCATACTTCTTGCTCTTCAACTTTAAAGAGCAAAATACCATCTCTGAATTCACGCATCAAAGCGCCAAATTCCGGATATTCTTTTTCCAGCGGTGCAGTTGCAAGTTTCAAGCACTTTGGATCCGTCATCTTGTCCAAGGCTCTCGTGATTCCGAGAGTATTGGCTGTGATTGTTCTATACTCTTGTTTTTTGACACTATCCAAAAAATTACCAATAGTAATAATACCTTGATCTTTCACATTGTATAATGGCAATGATTTGATATCAGATATAACTTTTTTGAATGTATTTGTATCAGCCATTATCTTCATGGTATCGGTCATTGATGTCAATTGCTTCAATGAGGTTAAATCGATTCCCCAACCAAGTGATGTTTTCAAAGAGTCAAGAAAACGGCGCTTATCTTCTTCGAAATAAATTCTCTTGTATTCTTTCTTGAGTGCATCACGATCTTCATCCAAATCAATCTCTTTTGTTGAATCTCTTTTGATGATGTGAACACCATAATCAGTCCATACTTTGCCGGATATTTCACCATCTTTCAAGGTATATAATGCAGACTCAAAGGATGGGTGCAATACATCTCCGGAACCGCCCTCCATTCCTTTGGAACGAGTATACCAACCACCGAGCGAACCGGATTTTTCTTTGCTTGATGCATCGTCAGAGTTATCTTTTGCAAGAGCACCGAAACTTGCACCTGATTTGAGGAGCGCAAGCAAACTATCTGCTTTTGCAGAAGCTTTGAGTGAATCTTCAGATGAAGACATGAAGCTAAGTATATGACTTGCTTTTACTTTGATGCGAGATTCATTTTTGAGGGTTTTGACGATGAAATATCCACCACGACCAATGATGATTGATGGATGCACTTGACCTGCAGGAGTTGCATAAGCGGCATCTTCAACGGCACGCAGAATTCTGCCGCTTGTGATATAAGGAAGAAGTCCACCTTTATTTCCGGTTTCGCGATCTTCAGATGAATCACGAGCGATGCGTTCAAAGTCTGCACCTGCTTTCACTATTGACAATAATCTTTGGGCTTTTTGCCAAGACTTAACCGTATCAACAGGACGCTCGACAAAGATGATCGCAACTTGCAATTCTCTTTTTCTTCTTTGCAACATCTGATCAATTGTCGGCTCGACAATTTTCTTTTCATAGAGATAATTGTCCGCAAGAAGTTTTCTGTTCTGCTCTATGTCAGCTTTAACCGCAGAATCTTGATCCAATTTGCGACCAAAGGCATCCAACACTTTTAATCGGTAATTGGTGTATAAGCGCACAAAATCAAGTACGCTGTCTTTCTTCACTTCAGACAACTTGATATTCTTACGATTCATATTGCGTTTATAAGCTTGCTCGAGATCTGAGAATGTAACAGTCTCAGGCCCGATTTGCATCACCACAGGATTTTTCTGGGTAAGCTCTTTTATTGCTTTTTTGGGGGCTTTGGATTTCTGGGCTTGCGTGTAGTTTGTGATGAATAATAGTCCAAAACTTGTCATCATCAACAATGAGAGAACTCTTCTCATGGTTTGCATCTACTCCGATTTTTATACGAAAAACTTGTTTATTCAGCCGATGTACAACGAATATACATTGTCAAGATTGCATGTCTAAGCATAAACTCTTTACAATTCAAGGAGTTGTTTTGAGGCCAAAGTTAACACTTCGGCGCCTTTTCCTACTATATGCAAGTCATCTTCTATGCGAACTCCGAATTCTCCGGGAAGATAAATTCCGGGCTCTATTGTGATAATGGAGCCATTTGGCACTTTTTCTCCGCCTGCCTCACGAGATACTCTTGGTGATTCATGTACCTCAATTCCGAGACCATGTCCGAGCGAGTGGCGGAAATACTCACCAAATCCTGCTTTTTCTATGATTGATCTTGCGATTCCATCGAGTTTTTCGCAATCAATTCCTGCTTTTGCGGCTGCATTTGCAGTTTCCAATGCTTCCAGTACTGTATTATAGACCAATTTTTGTCTACTACTTGCTTTTCCAACAAATACAGATCTTGTCATGTCTGAGGCAAAACCATTCACATAGAAACCGAAATCCATTGTAATTGCATCACCTTTTTTGATTTTCTTGTTTGTGGCTCTGCCATGCGGCATGGCACTGCGATCACCGGATACAACGATGATGTCGAATGACTCTTTCTCCGCTCCTGCTTTTCTTCCCAGATATGAAATCTCTGCCGCGAGATCCGCTTCGGTAATTCCCGGCTTGATCATCTTGATGATGGCATTGAATACCCTTGTGGCAATCTTGGCGGCTGATCTGACATGCTCAACTTCATGTGGCATTTTGGTCATAATCACTTTCTGTACGATATCACCATAGGATTTTGTCTTTACTTTCGGGAATGCTTGCATCAATGCATTGTGCATGGCATGTGACATGTTTCCTGGTGAGATTCCAAGATGCTTCACTTTCGCAAAGATTTTTTTAGCAGAAATTTCAGCAATGGAATTTCTTGATATATGAGTATTGAGTCCTTTGAGCGAATATACCTCTTGCTTGATTTGCATTTCATAGAGATCATTCGTGATAAAGTGCATATCGTCTTGCTTGATTATCATAATTGCACTCGATCCGGAAAAGCCAGTGAGATATCGAATCGATGGCAAATGATTTATAAATAATGCATCGATTTTCGATAACATCATTTCTTTACGAATGGAACGGATTCGCTTTTCTGCGGATTGAGTCAATGCATTCATGATGACAATAGAATAAGTGTTGAAATGAAGAAAAATCAGATGGTTATGACAGTTCCTCTTTCGGGAATATTCACGGAAGAAAATCCTGCATTCTTGAGTGATTCAGCCAATGCTTCTTGTCCTTCAGGTTCGCCGTGCACCAAAAATACCTCTTTTACTGTAGATATTGTTCTGTCTGA
>JBEEPK010000105.1:0-4978 GCA_041191145.1 Bacteroidota bacterium | reverse complement strand
GAGTGGTGCATATTATTCGATTTTCTCAAGAGCGTATTCTCCGACATTGGCTTTTGCGATTAATATCATCATACTTGTTTCTAATTCTGCATCAATTGCGGGCGTTGCAATCATTGGTGCGGAATATGTGATGCCATATGCTATGGGCTTACCTAGTACGATCATTGCATCGATATTCATCATCTTGCTGTATGGTTTAAATCTGCTTGGACTGAGAACCAGCGCCACAGTGCAGAATATCCTCATGGGAATTAAATTACTCATGCTTGGAGCAATTATCTCGGCATTGGGAATCCTACCACCAACAGAAACAGTGACTACTATTCAGTCACATTCGGGAGGTATTTGGGAATCATTTGGACTTGCACTTATCGCTGTTTCATTCACCTATGGTGGCTATCAACAAACAATCAATTTTGGTGGCGAGGTTAAAAACAATGAAAAGATGTTGCCACGAGCAATCATACTTGGAGTCTTGATCATCGTCGCAATTTATCTGCTTGCAAATCTTGCTTATGTGCAAGTGATTGGTTTCAATGAATTGGCACAATCCAAATTCATTGCAGCGATGATGATGGAGAAATTATTTGGAAGCACTGCCGCAATGATCGTGAGCATGGTCATTGTGATCTCTGTATTCGGTTATGTGAATATTTCTATGCTGTCTAATCCTCGAGTGATTTCAGCAATGGGAAAGGATGGTGTATTGCCTAAACTCTTTGCACAATCGGATGAAACAAAAGGTGTGAGTGTATCTGCATTGACTGTATTCACTGCAATCAGTTTGGTGAGCGTGTATGCCGGAGAATCATTTGAGAAAATTCTGAATTATACGATCTTCATAGATAGCATCGGTCTTGGCGTTGGAATGGCCACTTTGTACCGACTCAAAGGTGAGAAATTGTCTTTGTTTAGTCATGTCGCAGCATTGATATTCATATCAGCATGCTTATTTACAGGAATCAATATTTTCCTCTTTGATACAAATGCCGGACTTTATGGAAGCATGCTTTTCGCATGTGTTTTATTGCTGGGTTACTTCGTCTCAAAAAAGAAAAATTCTTAAGAATCTTGATTTATCTATGAATGACAAATGAATGCTCGTATGATATTCCATTGCATGTATAATGTATGGTGTACATTCCCGAAGAGAATGAAGAAGTATTGATTATCATTTCAGTGGAAGGATTTCCTGAGTACTCAAATAGTATATTTCTTCCATCGGATGAAGTACACATAAAAGGCGTTATAACTTCGCATTCAAGATGTAATCGTATGAGATCATGCTGTGAATCATAAGTGAATATGTGATTTTCAGGAGAAATATCATGTATTCCAGTCGTCATACAAAATCCACCTTTACCAACAAGTTTTGTCATTTCTTGACAGAGATATGTATAATTGTCACGTTCAATTGTACTCATATTCTTCAATAACAGATTATCCTTCTCTGTTGGATCATTGATGAGATTGAAGAATGCCTGTGAACCATTGTCGAAATCAATCAATTTATATTCATTATTTCGCATTGTCTTCCCATCAAATTGCGCAGGGGTAGTTTTAAAGACTTCACTAAATACCCATTCTCGTATTGATTGATTTGTATTGTGAATGATTGGTAAAAGACTTCTCGAATCTACAGGTTTATTCAATGGAATGGCATCCCTCCAATTAGCATATCCAAAGAGTTCAAGAACGGTGGCAAAGATGTCATGTGTATTGATTAATGCATCTGATACTCTTCCGGGATTGACAATGCTTGGTCCTGAAATGATAAAGGGTACACTAATACCATCTTGATACACACTTCCTTTTGCTCTCGTATTCCCTTGATATACGCGAGGATCACTTCCATTATCACCAATGAAAATAAAATCGGTGCTATCATATCTATTGATAGCCTTCAAAGAATCGAATAATCTTCCTATTTCTCTATCCAAAGCTTCGCACATAGCTTTATAATATGGTATCACACTTGTTGCAGTATCCTGGGCAGTACCTTTTAGATTTGAATATGAATGAAGATTGCTTGGTGGTAGGTGGAAAGGTGAGTGAGGTGCATTATATGCCAACCACAAAAACATCTGCTTAGAAGTAGGTACTGATTTGACCCAATCGATTGCAGCATTCGTGATTTCTAATGTGGCATAAGTACTGCAAGGGGCATTAACACCATTCTTGATTTTGTTCCATGCATAGTAATTTGGCAATTGACCACTGAAATTCCCCTCATAATAATCATATCCCAATTTGATTGGAATCTGAAAATTGGTTTGAGGCATTGGACTATTCAAATGCCATTTCCCAATATTTGCTTTCGCTATGCCGGAAGGTTTATATGCTTCGAGTAATGTAGGAATAGTCAATTCCGAAGTATCAAGATTATTTGAATTTTGTCCGCCTACAGCATCACCCATGCCGGTTCTAAAACTATATCTACCGGTTAGTATGCCAGCTCTCGTTGGAGAACATAATGGATTCGACCAAGCTCGTGTACATCGTATGCCCTTATTCAAAAGAGAGCGCACATTTGGCATGATAACAGTATCGCCATGTTGCTCATAAAAGCCACAATACTCAAGTCCTAAATCATCAGCAATGATGAGAACAACATTTCTTTGTGCATGTAAAGTTGAAATACTAAAACATGATAAAAATAGAATAAGTAGTAGTCTCATACATATTGAGAATAGTCGTGACATAACTTAATCCATATGGCTCATGATAATGCCAATCAATAAGCCGGTATATGATAATGCAAATGCATAAAAGGAAAACTTATCCAATACTTTTGATTGATGTATTGATTTTGGGATACCTTTCTCATAGAGATGAAGTGATATCACCGAAATAGTGATGATGAGAAAGATGTATACGAGTGTCACATTATGAATATCATCCAGCATTGTCACTTCATTTGTTGATGGCACCATTCCTTCGATGATATACTTATTACCGATTGTTGCAAAAAGTCCGCCAACGCAAAGTCCGAATCGAGGATCGATATTGAAGGGCTTGATGAAAAACACGCAACAGGAAATAACGAATGCAACCAGTACTCCAGTAATCAATTTGAACAACACGAGAAATGACTCTTTACGTTCAAGTTCAATCACCATATTGAATGAAGAATTATAGCTTGTATTTCCAAGATTCTCCGATCCAAAATTTGTAGAGTACTTTGATTCTGTAACTGTGAACTTTGTTTCCTTGATATGCCATTCAGGCAGTAGATTTTCTAGCGAATCTTGATAACCCGAATTCTTCTTATCTTCTATGAATACCATCTTTGTTGTATCATGCTTGGATGATTCAACTGATATCACGAGTGTTTGTTTATCAAATGGATAGTCTTTTGTCTTCCATAATTGTCGGACTGTCGCCTTAGTTTTTGTTGAGAAAAGAATATCATTTCCAATATTCTGAAGATAGGGAGATTCAAGTGTAACATCATTTGAATTCATCACTTCGAATTCATTGGCAAAATCAAATATGGGATTCGAATATCTGCACCAATAATATGCATCATACTTGAATGAATGCGCGGATAAATCCAAATCATGTAGGGAAGTAAGATACATTCCGATTTTGACTGTATCAGGCTTGGCATGCAATTGCAGTGTAAAAAGAGAAAACAGGCACAGAATGACTTTGTAGATATATTTCATGAATAAATACGAATAAGTTCAATAATATCATGCAATTATACGATGAAAAGGAATTCGATATTCTTCAAGTTTTCCCCAATCTTTCCTACTTTCTTTTGATCAATAATTCTTGCTGAAATCTCTTACTTCCATTGGAAATGTACAATGCATATACTCCATCATACAGTAATGAACAATCAATATGAGAAATGGTACTTCCTTGTTCAAGAGTTGCATGTGCGACTTCATTTCCTCTCAGATCATGTACCATGATTGTCATTCTTTCTTTGATGAGATCATTGGCTTGAATGATAAGAAGATCATTTGCAGCAAAAAACACTGTGAATCCATTTGGTTGCAATTCCTGGACTGAAGTTGTTGCCGTATAGGTTTCGACAGGTTCGCTCACTTGATTTACTTTTGCGGCAACAATGGATCCATAGAATGTTGGTCCGACCGCATAGGGAAATGCTGAATTCCACTGCTCATCAACCGTACAGAAATAGGCATAAGTACCATTTGGATATTCAGGTGTTATGCAGAAACGACCATTATGAATATCCATATATTCATCTTCACCGGGATGTGAAACGAATTCATAATCCTCATTGAAATATCCCAAGGGAAATGTGCCATTTACCGGAGGACCATCAATTACATCTGTGCCATTTGCATATGCTGTGCGTGTCAAGATATCACGCAAACGATATCCTGATTGCATTCTGATAATTCCACCCGTTCCATCAGCATTTTTATATCCATAAGCTCCATAGACCGGAAAGCCATCATAAGCGAAACCAATGAGTGGGGAATGAACAGCCGGATTAATAGTATATAAACCTTCAGCATCATACAGGGAGCATACATCATAAATGACCTTTTTATCCAATTTGAATGCTGATGGATTCTGATGATGATGATAGTTTCCCATGGCGGGATGTCCTTTTGAACAGTCAAACCCTATGCGCTCCGCCACGATTGCATCTCGATTCCAAATGCCATCGCCTTTGCCCATGATGGGTCCACCAACGACTCTCTGCTGAGCATTATTCCATGAAACACCATCACGAGAATCAAACAAAGCAACACCATTTATGAAGAGTCCAATATTGCCCATGGTGGTTTTCACGGGAGTTCCTTCATTCTTTACGGCCTTTAAAGGAAAACGAAAAATTCCATTCTGACTTTGTGCTTGCGATGGATTGCCATCTTGAAATGGACCCGTTGGGTAACTTGGAATGCCATTACTTGAGACATAGACATTGTTTGCTGAATATCTCACCAATTGCACATTCGCTTTAATATTATTGCTGATTGCAGTTGGATTGTTT
>JBEEPK010000104.1:0-5033 GCA_041191145.1 Bacteroidota bacterium | reverse complement strand
GTGAGTGAAACTTCGGCGAGACCAACAGGACGACGAGTTCTTGTTCCATTGAAAATCACATTTTCCATTGCATCAGAGCGTAGCACGGATGTTTTTTGTTCCCCGAGAGCCCACCTGATAGCATCTACGATATTTGTTTTTCCGCAACCATTGGGACCAACAATGGCGGAGAGTCCACCTTCAAAACCAAGTGAGGTTTTTTGAGCGAATGATTTAAAACCAATTATATCGACAGATGATAAATACATGTTGATTCACGTGTGTGAAATGGAATCTTTGGACTCTGATAATGCCCTGCAAAAATACGAAGTGTGCTTGTTTTGCTCTGCCTTGCGTTTTCCACATGTCCACATAGAAGAAAAAGGCATAACTTTGTGAAAACAAGAGATTTATCCACAGCTTTTCCCCCAATTTTCCAAATCTATGTCAAGAATTGGCGCGCATAAACGAATCTTGAAACTTTTAATTGTCCAGATGATGTGGATAATTTCGGGTAATGCCATAATGGCTGAAACTCGTGATCCAATCATTTTGCATCATGCGGATGTATTATCCGGTTCGGAAAGTCCGACAGGTCCAATTAGACAGTGTCGTGGGAATGTGTATCTCTCTCAAGGGAATGTCTCGGTGAAATGTGATTATGCACTTTGGAACATCAATAGCAATTCTATCGAAATGACCGGAAATGTGATTATTCAACAAGGAACGATGACTTTGTCCATGCCTTCGGGTTCTTATGATGGTGGTTCGAAATTGGCAAGAGGAAGAGGTGGTGTGAAAGTCATTGATCGAGGAAGAACGGTAAAAGCACTGTCTGGTGATTATTCAACGGAGTCATATCTCGCAAGATTTTTTGGAAATGTTTCCGTCGAAGATGATTCAACATTGATATATGCTGATTCAGCACATTATGAAAGATCGACAAGGCGAAGTCTTGCTTTTGGAAAGGTTGTGGTATTAAGCAAGAATAATCCCGCCATCATTGAAGGTAGGTTCGCTGAAAGTATTCCGAATGAGGAAATGACCAGAATTACCGGCAGACCAATCTTGTTCTTGATTGATAGCACGAAGAAGACTGATACGATTCGTATTGAAAGAAAACAGGAATCAGGAAAAAAATCTAAAAAGAATATTCAAACTCAGGATTCCATTTCCATCAAGCAATCATTTGCTTATGACACAATGACTGTGATCGCTGATACACTTGAGACTTCATCATCAAGAGGGAATATGTATGTGGCAAAACAGAATGTTGAAATTATCCGATCCGGAATGGCGGGAATATGTAATTCTGCATTATTTAAACCCGATAATGATACGCTAAGATTGGAAGGTAAGCCGATGATATGGTTCGATTCAACGATGATGACTGCGGATTCAATGTATATTCTCATGAAGAAGAGATCACTCGTCAAAATCGACGCATTGGGTTCGGCATTTACATTGACAAAAGATGATACTCTCCGTCCACAAAGAGCTCAGCAATTGAGTGGAAAGCATATTGCCATCAATGTAAAACAGGATACGATTTTCAATATCGTTTCAGAAGTGCAGGCAAAGAGTTTGTATTTCTTACTGAGTGAAAAAGGGATTCCAGAAGGGGCTGCCAAAAATTCATGCGATACTATTGTCGTGAGATTTGAAGCGGGCGCACCCGAATCCATCATTTGGATTGGTGGTGTTCAAGGGGAAGTATATCCCGAACATGAAATTGAAGGCAGAGAAGTGTCATTCGATTTGCCGGGCAGACCCGAAGAGAGAAAAAGACCAATCAAAAGATCCAGACAATATCTTCATCATTGATCAAGACAGTACATCGATATCCAGCGATATGTCCATTGCGGTGGCAGAATGCGTGATAGCACCAACAGAAATGAAATCAATGCCTGTCATTGCATAATCTCTGATTGTTGATAGTGTGATATTTCCTGAAGATTCTGTTTCCATTGCACGATTCACAAGTTCCACGCCTGCTTTGGTTTGCTCAACAGTGAAATTGTCAAACAAAATTCTCTGCACATTTCCATATTCTAGAATTTCAATAACATCTTGCAGGGAATCTGCCTCCACTTCAATGGGAATATCATCGGGAATATATTCTTTACAAATGCGTATTGCATCTTTGATTCCACCTGCCGCTGCAATATGATTGTCTTTTATCATCGCCATATCATATAATCCCATGCGATGATTATTTCCACCGCCCATTCTAACGGCATATTTGTCGAGTTCTCTCCAGCCCGGGATGGTTTTTCTTGTGTCCAGAATTCGTGCTCCTGTTCCCTCGATCGCATGTACATATTTTGCGGTCAGCGTGGCAACGCCACTCATTCTTTGCATGAAATTGAGAGCTGTTCTTTCGCCTGATAGTACATCACGAGCTTCACCATCGATTTCCGCGAGAATCATTCCAGGTTCCACAATATCGCCATCTTGTACATGTTTCACCCAGGAAATACGATTGTCGCTGATGATTTGAAATACCATTCCTGCTACGGATAGTCCACATGCAATGCCATGTTGCTTGGCAATGAATGTACCATGAGACCATGCACCTATTTCCGGAAAAATACTTTCCGCAGTTACATCTCCCGTTCTGATGTCTTCATTTAATGCAATTTGTATGAGTCTGATGATTTCTGAATTATGCACGATGCTAATGAGATGGTGATCAAGATTTCTTTTTCATGAATGCATAGAGAGGAATGCCTGTCAGCACAAGTAAGACGCCGGGAATTGTTGTTCCGGGTTTGAAGAACAATAAATCCAAAATGATTGCGCCGGCAAATGCGATATACAAAGCGGGTAAAAATGGGTATCCAAATGCTTTATACGGTCTTTCGGCATCGGGTCTTTTCTTGCGCAAAATGAAGATGCCATAAATGGTGAGAATATAGAAAATCAAAACGGCTGTCACCACATAATCCAATAATGCGCCATAGGTGCCTGAAAGACATAGAAGTGAAGCCCATATGGCCTGTATGATAAGTGCTATGCCTGGAACTCCATTCCCATTGAGATTTCCTGCTTTGGCAAAAAAGAGTCCATCTTTAGCCATTGCAAAATATGCTCGAGCTCCTGAAAGGATGATGCCATTATTGCAACCAAATGTTGAAATCATGATGAGTCCTGCCATGATAGCGGCTCCACCTGCACCAAAGATGATTTCTGCTGCTGCGGCTCCAACTCTGTCACTCACGGCAAATTGCATCCCGCGGGCCATTACATCGCTTCCTTCTGAAAATCCAATTACGGGAAGAACATGCATATAGGCGACATTTGCAAGGATATAGAGCAAAGTGACTATGCCTGTTCCTATTGCAAGACTGAGTGGAATATTTTTGGACGGTTCACGAACTTCGCCGGCCGTGAATGTGATATTATTCCATGCATCGCTTGAGAAGATTGAACCAACCATTGCTGTACCAAACATTGCGACGAGCATTGCGCCGCCAAGCTCCATGACCGATCCATCCGGTTTGATTTGCTCTGCATCCCAAAATGTTGTGAGATTTTGAGTCCATGTGGCATGATCACTTCCAAAGAATAAGCCCAATCCAATGAGAATGATGAGAGCGGCTGTCTTGGAAAATGTAAATACATTCTGAATGATCTTACCTTCTCGCACACCACGAAGATTGATCCAAGTTAATATCCAAATGCTGAAGATTGCAAGGATTTGCGCACCTGAAATCGTGAAAGTGCCAATGCTCAGAAGAATGTTTTTCTCACTCACAAATGGAATGAAAACACCCGTATATTTAGCGAATGCAACCGCGACAGCTGCTATTGTACCGGTTTGTATGACTGAGAATAAAGTCCAACCATAGAGAAAAGCGATGAATGGATTATATGCCTCCCGCAAATACACATATTGTCCACCTGCCTTTGGCATCATGCCTGCAAGTTCGCCATAACTCAAGGCCGCAATCAGGGTAAATATGCCGGTCAATGCCCAAACGAGCAATACCCAACCACCACCACCGATCGTGCGAGAAATATCCGCGCTGACGATAAAAATGCCGGAACCGATCATGGAGCCAATGACTATCATTGTGGAGTCAAAGAGTCCGAGATCGCGCTTAAAAGATTGTTCTTCATTCATGAACTTGCCCAAAAAAGATTGAGGCGAAAATAGGCATGAAAGCCGAGAAATTGCAAAGACAAAAAAAAGACCGCTTTTGGCGGTCAAATGATGCTGTTTACGCTTGTTCCTCGGGCGTCCACCAGGTGAGATCGATTGAGTCTTCTCCACCATCCACGCCGAGAATCGTACCATTGATCCAATCACATTCCGGTTTGACGAGAAGTGAAATCACATTTGCGATATCTTCGGGTTGTGTGAGGCGATGATAAGGATTGCGCATATATGCATTTTTCATGATGGTATCGCTACCCGGTATTTTATCCAATGCAGGAGTATAAGTCACACCAGCACGAATTGAATTTGCGGTGATTCCATGAGGAGCGAGTTCGAGAGCCATTTGTCTTATATATGATTCCATCGCAGATTTTGCAGCAGCAACAGCTCCATACATGGGTAAAACGCGTTGACTACCCGCTGAAGTCAAGCCAATGATGCGTGAACCTTTGGAAAAAAGACCTGATGCCATGACTGCTTGTGACCAATAGATGATGCTATTTGCCATAACATCCATTGTCATTTCAAGTTGTTTTTGGGAGCATACTTTGGTGTCTTTGTCACCCACAAGTGGAAGCAAGCTTCCAAATGCCAAAGAATGTAGAAGTACTTTGACTGTAGAACCCGGATATTTTGCCATTTCTGTTTTGAGTGCTTCAACTATTTCAGTTCTGCGATCTGCATCAGCCGCATTCACATTGAAGAAATGTGTGTCAACTCCCAATGCATGCAAAGAGTCGCGAAGTTCATCGACAGCAGCCATTCCTGCGGCTCTATCCAAATGAACACCGACAATATGATAACCCAATTTGGCCAATGCGAGAGCGGTTGCTTTACCGAAACCGCTTGATACGCCGAGAATGACGGCATAATTTCTTGGTGATGACATTTC
>JBEEPK010000103.1:0-5038 GCA_041191145.1 Bacteroidota bacterium | reverse complement strand
AGCAATGAATCAATCTTTTTTGCTTTGTCTTTGGATGATTGTTCTTTTTTTCGAACATCTTCTTCTCGGTCGGAGAATGTTTGTTCTGCTTGTTGAATATTTTTTTCTTTTCTTGTTATCAGTTCAAGCTTATTTTCAATTGCTTCTTCGCGTTGAGACAATTGATTCTCGAGTTGCTTGATCTGCTTGCGTCTGTCTTGAGTTTCTGCTTCAAACTCTTGTCTGCTTTTATGCCATTCTTCTTTTACTTCCAGAAGCTTTTCTTTCTTCAAAGCAGAAGCTTCTTTACCTGCTTCTTCGATGATGAGTTTTTTTCTTCCTTCAGCTTCTTCGATCTTCGTTTTGGCGACTCTGTTACCCACAAAATATGCGAGTACAAAGCCGACCACGAAGCCAACGATACTGAGAGCAATGATGTTTATTTGATCCATGATATTCTAAACCTTTATCTATCAATTCATGCCGAAGCATTTGAAAATGGATTTGATGCAATTGCATCTCTTCCGATCTATTTTGATTCTCATTGTTAAAAATGCCGCTTCATACTTTCACAGTATCTAATGATACATTGCCGAAGACGAGATGAAAGAACTCTCTTCACACACGGTGGGTATCATCCTTCATATATTTTACGTCCACTGAATCTTCATGGTGCATTCCACAGGAACGCGAAGATTACGGTTTCCCGTTGAGGCCTGTAATTTATATCAAGAGCCTGATTCCCTATGATTTGATTTATAAGTTCTTTATTATGACGTGTGACAAAAAAGTATGAAGCGGTTTTGTCTTTGTCATTACTTTTTCAATTGCTCTCGGAGAAATGTTGTCATATTCTCCAATTCAGATGAAAGTAATAATGATTCTTTTTCAAGTGTTTCTTCCGCAGAAATCTTTTGTTCAGCAAGATTCAATGCTGCTACAATAGCCTGCATTTGTGTTGATTGATCCATCATGCCTGATTGTAAAGCACGAATTTGATCATCCACTTCTTTGGCTGCTCGGACAAGCTTTTGCTCATCATCGCCCCTCAAAGTGAATTCCTTGCCACCAATGGTGACCTTTACTTGTGTTGACATGTTCAAACTCTTAATGCAATTATTTCAATGATCGAGAATAGCGTTCTAAGAATGCTTTCTCACCCTCGGTCAAACTATCGAATTGCTGATCATGTATCTTCTCCAAAATAACATTGAGGATAGTTTCATCATCAGGATCTTCCTCTATGAGATGTGATTCTTGAATCACTTCCCTTTGCTCAACCATGATATTGATCAAAGTTCTTTCATCTTTTCTTATTGGTTGCGTTGCAATTGGAACATAAGTTGGGAAATCATGTTTTGGTACTTCAGTTTCCTTTCCAGCCAATCGAATATGCGACCATATCAAACCGGTCAATAACCCAATCATGATACCTGAGCCGGATTGTAAAGAATAACTGTACATATACATCATATCGCCGATGAACATCGACATTCCAAGAAAGACAAATCCAAAACCGATGGTCAATGTTGAAATGATGGATATGCGCAATTTCGCAAGTGCCGGTACAGATATGGCTGGTGATCTCACCATGGTCATCGCCAAAGATGCGCTATATAACATGCCATAAAGTCCTGCACCAAGCGGAGGACATTCAACAGGCATTACTGCATAGACAAGCCCGGTGATGATCGCACCGATCAAGAAACCGATAGGAAAAACACCGTCATGGGTCAAATGTTCGGTTTCTTTCCCCAACCAATAATAGATCGGTAATCCAAGAAAAGCTAGCCAAGGTGAATCAATTGCAAAGACATGAGTCAATACACGCCACCACTCATTTCCCTCAACAACTTTGTCGGGAATGAGTGTACATTGGTAAGCAAGATCACTCGCAATGATTTGAACGATAAAGAACAGAGTCATTACAGAGAGAACATGCACCATTTTAAATGATGTATGTGTACTCTTTGCAATCATGTTTATGAAAGACCTGCGATCAATCGTTCAACATCAGTCATTGTGACATTTTCATGATAATCTTCATTGATTGCAATCATGGGCGCGCCACCACATGCCCCCATGCACTCCACTTCTTCTAGAGAAATCTTGCCGTCTTCTGTTCTTTCATTGTGGCCGATACCATATTTATCACATAATTCATGATAGATTTCCTCACCGCCTCTGAGCATGCAAGAGACATTGGTGCAAACCTGTACATGAAATTTGCCCATGGGCTTTTTGAAATACATGGTATAAAATGTGGCCACTCCTTTCACATGCGCAAAAGGAAGATTCATGACATCACCGACCATACGCATGACATCCTCGGACAACCACCCAAATTTTTTCTGGGCCATCCAAAGCACAGGCATGATTGCCGCCTTGGATTCCGGATATTGAGCTTTTAGCCTTTCAATCTCGGCAAGCTCTTCGTGTGTAAATGCAATCTCTTGTGACATACGGTTTTCTAGTTTATTCTAAGATGTTCAGTTTTGGCAAAAATACAAAACATCGGGCACTTTTTTAGGACAGAATTCACCCAAAACAAGAAAGCCGTCATATTGGGTAATATGACGGCTTCTATAGAAGATGGCAATTTTATCGAATGATAACCAATGGAATCATGATTGACTGCTTTGAAGCGCCATCAATTTTAATTTGATATTGTCCGATTGGAAATTGTCCTGTTGAAATCACCGCACTTTGTTTTCCGGCTGAAATATCTGATTTGATGAATGAAGTCATGGTTCTTCCTAGTGCATCCATTACTGAAATGGTGACAGGCATTGAAGATTCAGAATTGAATTCCACAAAAGCCATGTCGGATGCCGGATTTGGCATGACTCTATTTGAAGATTCATTTTGTTCATTTACTGAAGATGCACCAAGCAGAAGCCAATCATATGTTCTCGACATGATTTGAGATTTTTTGTTTTGATTACTCAATCCATCAAGTCCGAAGCCAAAAATCACCAATCTGGATGATCCATTTTCCCAACGAATTGCTCCGATGTCTGATGGTTCTGCATCATAAGTGAATACCGGAATTGCACTACTACCTTGTTTGATGGAGAATACATCAGTGAATCGTGTAAATGGTGTAAGGGCAGGATCCTCAAAGTATTCATTCAATGTAACATTGATGTCACGGCTGATATAATCGCCGGCTTTACCTTTGATTTGAACGGGATAAGCCATGAGAATATCACCCGAATTTTTGTCTTGTTCAAATCTCTTGACGGGCGATCCGGATTTTACGGAAATTCCCAAAGTTTGATCGAGCAATGTTTTGATCGATTCATTATTTGATTTCATGATGGATGAGAGCTCTTGTTCGGATGCGATAAAGACTTTCTTTCCATTTTGCAACATTGTACCGATGCTATTGAGAAATTCCGAATTATTTGCAATCATACCTGCATTTTCATTATCCACTGAAATAATAGCCATATCAAATGTTTGAGGTGGATATCCTGCCAAGACATCAGCATCCATTGGAATCATTGCTGTTGATTTTGGACGCATTGCTTCAAGATCTTGCATATAAAGTGCATTCATTCTTGGATGTGCTCCATAGACCACATGCTTTATGGATGGTGACAATGCATACACTTTTGCTTTGACTGATTTTGTGAATACATTTTCGCCTGAAACCACTGCATTCACAACAATCTTTGCAAAACCAGGAACATCGGAGCTCTTGAGAATTACAGAGATATTGCTGGATGTACCAGGTTCAATGTTCTCTTGAGATTTTGATACACTTGCATTCCAACCTTGTGGGATGATGGAGGCAGCTTCGTCAATTTCATAGGATACTTGTACGGGGGTTGTATTATTGTTCTTTATGGAAATACTTGCATTACCATTCCCATCAGGATTGGCTGTTTGAAATTGATTATCAATTTTTGTTTCCATGTTTGCTGGTGATTTCAAGAGTCCAACTTGATGTGCATTCAAAATCTCTCTTGCATTGGCATTCGCGCCATGCTTTTGAACAGCTCCGATCAAAAGTATATTTCCCGCATTGTATTCTTCAGGGACAGTATAAGTAAATGATGCTGTATATTT
The DNA here is from genome assembly GCA_041191145.1 of Bacteroidota bacterium. Lineage (GTDB taxonomy): Bacteria > Bacteroidota > Ignavibacteria > Kapaibacteriales > UBA961 > UBA961. The sequence continues at coordinate 985 of JBEEPK010000103.1, read as the reverse complement.
TTCACCAGTGCTGGTAATGGCAGGAATGCTATTCTTTACTCCCCAGACTCCAGCTGGATATGCTCTCACGACTGATCGATGATTATATCCTTTGATAACCGCAGGTTTGTCATAATAGGGATGTCCTTTGAATGTTGCATTGCCGCTGATATAATTACTTTGATCATATCCTTGACCTTCGCCTGTCACATCATCTTCAATAACCATGAGATTCAAGCGTAAATCCCCACTCATTGATTTTACGAATGTGGCTTCCACATCTGCTTTCATGATTCTTGTTGCTTTGTCATACGATACATTTACGACTTTAATATCGATATCACTTCCTTTGGTCATTTGCTTGAGTACATACTCACGCCATTTGTCACGACCTGTTCCCACGGTTGCTTCACCCGGAAATACCATGCGATCGACGCTTCCACTTGGATAAAATGGAACCATTGACTTTAGTGAATCGAATACATTTTCGATTTCCATATCATCGCCTTGATGTACTTTGACACCAATCACTTGATCCGGGAATTCCTTGATGAGTTCGTCCATCACAACACTACCATCAACACACCATCCACACCATGCGCCGGTATATTGTTCAAGCAATACTCTCTTGATTGGTTGCTGAGCAGTGAGATTAACACTGAATCCCAAGCCAAAGAAGAGAATGAATATTACATGAGTACACACACGATTCATAAAATCTCCAAATAAATAGGGGTAAGAACGGCCACAAACTATAAAAAAAAATGGGATTGCAAACCATATGCAATCCCATTGAATATAATCTGGTTATGATTATCTATTGATCATTACCGGAATTGAGCGCATGGAGCCATTTGAACCGGTCAAAGTGAGTCTATATGCTCCTGGATTCAAGCCTGCATTTTGCAATGCATAGCTATTCATACCTTGAGCAATTTTGATAGAACCGCTGGTTTGAACAACTCTGCCAAGCATGTCGATCAAATTTAATGTCACTGATTGTTCT
>JBEEPK010000102.1:0-5830 GCA_041191145.1 Bacteroidota bacterium | reverse complement strand
GTGAGACCGAAAAAGTAACACATATTGTATTGCAATCAATGAATTCATTGAAGCATTTGTGGGATTGTTCCGAAAAGACAGTGAATCCGGGAATAGATACACTTAATTTACGCTTTGGCGCAATATGTTATTACTTGTGGGATCGTAGCAATCAAGAAAACACATTGTTCTACAAAAAGATACTGATTGACAAATCATAATCAATGAAAACAGAACTTTATGTAAGCAGCGAATCAGCGTGCAGTTATGATAAATTGATACGGTAAAAGATTCACATTGATATCGAAATTCGTGAAACCCGCTTTCTTCAATTCTGCAAGGATATCATCCATAGCCACTTTATGTTCTGTTGGGGGCCCAACCGGAATATCTGACTTCACATAATCAATGATGACTAATGAACCATTTGGTTTGAGGCCAATTTTCACTTTGGAAAAATATTTTGGTCTATGATCAATGTGATGATAAGTATTGGACATGAATACCATATCAACTTCCTGCTCTTTCAATTCAGGAGAATCAAATGGAAGCAGTCGCAAAGTGATATTCTTGATATTCTCTTTTGCAATTCGATCACGAAGATATTCCTGAAACTCTTTGCTCACATCTGCGGCTATGATGCGTTCAGCATGCTTTGCCAATTTCACGGAAAAGTATCCGGAACCTGCTCCAATATCCATGATGGTTTTTCCTTTCAGTTCACCAAGTGCATCTATAACCTTCTCGGGCATTTGATATGCATCTCTCTCAGGTGATTCAAATCGTTCCACAAGTTCTTGCATGGATGATTGATGCATATATTCATTAGCATTCGCACCATGACCATGTCCTTGATGATGCTGATGTTGGGAAAATGCTACAGTGAACATCATACATGAAAACATTTGAAGAAAGATGAAATATTTCATATTGATCATACCTGAAAATCAAGAAAGGATAACAGAAGTCATTGTCAAAGAACCGGCAACGGGAATATCATTGAATAAAGTAACTTCATCTTGTATATCTCTCATCCCAAGTACATACAGTAGTGGAATAAAATGCTCAGGTGTTGGAATGGCCATTGCAGTGGCAGTATTTTTCCGGGGAAGATTCAGTAACTCTTTTGTGTCATTGGTGAGAATAATATTCTTCATGATATCACTCGCTTCGAGCGCCCAATCAAAGGCGAATTGCTCATCGAGTTTTGCCCAATCAACCATGCCAAGATTGTGGACCATATTACCGCTGCCTATGATAAGTATTCCTTTTTTTCGTAATTGTCTGAGTTCTTGAGCAAGCGCATAATGGTCGGTAAATGACATATTTACATCGATGCTCAATTGTAAAACAGGGATATTGGCTTCGGGATAGACATGTCGCAAAACACTCCAAGTGCCATGATCTAAACCCCATTCATGATCGAGAAGAATTTCTTTCATGGAAATAAGTGATGCAGTTTCTTGTGCAATGTTCGGATCGCCTTTTGCAGGATATTGCACATGATGTAATTCACGGGGAAATCCACCAAAATCGTGAATTGTTCGAGGTTGATTCATCGCCGTAATTTTTGTACCATGAGTTTCCCAATGTGCTGACACACAAAGGATTGCTTTGGGTTTTGCAAGTTCTTTTCCAATGTTTTTGAATGCTTGGGTGAACACATTGTCTTGAATTGCATTCATTGGTGAACCATGACCAAAGAATATGGTGGGCATTTGATCAGAGTGACCAAGCTTTTGAGTCCATGCATGCAACTGTTTCAAATCCATCATAGAAGACATAGTCATCATTGCCATTGTGGTAAGAAATTGAGATCGTTTCATAACAATGTAGATACCTAAATGTAATTTATTTCCCAATGCAAAAATTGGCGAATACATCATTCAGTAATTCTTCGGTATAGACCGTTCCCAAGATCAAACCAATCGCATCGAGAGCGGAGCGCAATTCAATGGCAAGTACATCCGTGGTCATCCCTTCTTTTGTTAATGCTAGAGCTCTTTGAATTGCAGAAAGATATTCTTTTAACAATATGGCCTGTCTTTCATTTAGGAGAAATGTATTATGAGTATCTGTCACTTTGGCCATTGAGGATAAATATGCAATGATGTCTTGCAATCCATCTGCTTCTTTTACAGAAATGTATAAGTCAACAGAATTCTTAGAAGTATGATCAATAAGATCACACTTGTTCTGCACAAGTTTGCAATGCACATTCGGATGTTCTTTCTGAACAAGATCAATCAATGACTGTGAATGTTGCTCCCCACAAGTGATATCATTGATGATGAGAATGATGGTGGCTCTTTTAATGAGTGACTTTGAATATGCGATACCTTCTATTTCAATCGCATCTTCCGTTTGTTCATGAATCCCGGCTGTATCAATCAATGTACAATTGATGCCATCAATAATCATTGTTCCTTCCACAAAATCTCTTGTCGTGCCAGGAATATCACTCACAATGGAGCGCGCATATCCAAGTATAGCATTGAATATGCTTGATTTTCCTGCATTGGGAAAACCCAGCAATAAAACTTGATGTCCACTTCGCAGAGTCTTGGCAGTTTCATAACTTTCAATGAATCGCTCGGCAGTCAAAGATAAAGCCTGCAATTCTGAAATGAGTCTTTCTTCGGGGACAAGCTCTATATCTTCTTGCGAAAAATCGAAGTCTAGAATCATGTATTTGAACAAGCGTTCTGTTGCATCGCGGAGGGCGGACAATTCTTTTGAGAAAGATCCTATGAGTTGTCTTGAAGCGCTTTCCAATGCTGCAGGTGATTGCAAATGAATGATATCATTAACTGCTTCGGCCTGTGTCAAATCCAATTTGCCATTCAGAAAAGCACGAAGTGTGAATTCCCCTGCTTGAGCCATATATGCGCCTGATTGAAGGAGCAATTCGATGATTTTCTTGGGAACAATCAATCCTCCATGACAACCGATTTCTATTGTGTCCTGACCTGTATACGAATGAGGACCATCATACTTGAAAATCGTTACTGTATCAATTGGATGAACTTGTTCATGAAATACTGCATAAGAAATTGTATGAGATGCTTTGTCTTTTATATCACTATGAAGATGTCGATTGATGATGGTAAATGCATCAGGTCCTGACAATCGAATCATGGCAACTCCACTCAATCCCGGAGGTGTGATGAGTGAGCAAATGGTGGTATGAGTATCAAAATGCATGACCCAATCCGATATGATATTGTGCAGTGGAAAATTGTGGCGATCTGAATGATGCACTATTCGGATCATATAAAGGAAATGCCATATCGAGTCGGAAAGGTCCAGCGGGAGTATCGAATCGAAAGCCTATTCCATATCCATATCCCCAATTTTCGGGATTGAATATGCGTGAAATGCTTGCCAAATTATATGTACTCGGAGTAAGTCGATTGAATGAATTACCCCAATCAAAAAAGAGTACTGCACCAGCTCGAGCAATTTTATCTGCCCAGAATTCAGACACCCCTTTTGGTTTTGGAAATGAATATCGTAATTCAATAGAACCTTCCACGAGACTTGCTGAACCAATGATGGCTGAGAGTTGCGTGATTCTGCTCGCGAGCGAATCATCGATTGAAGATTCGGCATCTTTTAATCCGCGAGAAGCCCAGGCACGAACGGAGTTGGCTCCGCCTGCAAAGAAATGTTTCTCAAAAGGAGGAGTAGAATTGTCATCATCTGTAAAACCCCAGTTGATGATATGTCCAACCTTTACTTTAGTTGCAAAAACCAATTGTTTATTCACCGGAGTGAAGGTATGAAACTGAGAAAATAATCGAAGGAAATGTGAGTAACCAATATCAGGAGAATATTCGATTTGTGGAAGTGTGAGAAAATATCCTGTTGTCGGAGTGATAACGGAATTTCTTCTGTCACCTGTTAGAGTCAAACCAAATGTGAAAGATGCAGGACTCAAGGGTGAGTTTTTATAATAGTCACTTAGCGAGACATAAGGCGCAATGAGACGATATAAAGGATCATTCGGATCAGTTTCATCCAATGTGAAATTGATTAATCGAGTGAAATCCAAAGTCACATCAAAGTTGAGATTCGAAAAGAGAGTCCATTCCGGAAAAGTATTAAAATTTGAAATACGGAGTTGAGGTGTAAGCAATTTCAAATTACTTGGTAAATTTCTTAGAGAGATTTGAGCTGAATATGTCAGTGGAACACGATGTTCACCCAAGAAGAAGGCGAATGGTTGATTGAAACTGCTACCGATTGAGTATTCAAATTCGAGTCCTCTCTGTGTTGAAAAAAGTGTATTCGACACATCCTGTGCGAGCAATCGTGAGAAGATGGAAAAAGAGTTACCCGTTTCTGAAATAAGCAAATCCGAATAGGAAGCTTCTAAACCCATATTCAGAAAGTTGTCCATAGTCGTACGATTGAGAAATACGGAGAATACAACTTCTTCAGGTTTCTTATATTTCATGATATATGAAACAGATGCCAATGTGTCTGTTTCCGTTATGAATTTCTTTTTGCTTTCCGATACCTCTGAAAAGAATGATAATCCGATCAATTGATTCTTTGATCTGTTCACAGTTTGCGGTGAAAGCCAAGTATCCGGCTTTATGAAGAGCAATCTCTTGAGCAAATCATCCTGAAGTGTTTTACCGCCTGAAGAAATATGTTCAAACTCAACACTTTTTACGCGATATCGTTCAGGGTTTTGCATGCGAATAATTGATATCACCGTTTTATTGACTGTATCAATCATTACTTGTTCAATACGATACTCCAAGAAGGCATATCCTTTTTCCAAAAGATGCTGAAAGGAAGTGTTGAGCAAGTTCACCAAACTATCTTCATCATAAAATCGAGGAAGTTTTAAACGAAAGTCATGCTGAATAGTATTCCATGGAATGGTATGTTCCAGAGCGGTATCTGTGATGAGTAAATTTGATAGAGAATATTTTCTTCCCTCTTTGCAATGGACCTCGAGAACACCGATCCCTGAAGAATCAATGGATATATCCAGATTCACTTTAGCATCAAAGTATCCTTTGCGCTGATACAGATTTTGCAAAATCTCAATTCTGTTCATTAATAGAACTGAGTCCAAAGCAATACGGATTTTACCTTTTGTATCAGAGGGATAATAGAGTTTGTATAATTCGGGTGTGAACACATCATTCCAATCAAGGAAATGATTTAATTCCAATTCGCTTGGAAGAGTGATGTTCAGAGCATTGAGTACTTGTGGAGACGGCGCGTTTCCGCGCCTTTTGACAATGTATGACAGAGTGCAGAAAGACAGCAGAAGAGGATAATAAATCGTATTGATGTGAAAATCTTCTGCATATACCTCTCTACTATTCACCCGGGAAGTAAGAATTGTGTTGAATTATGATGCATTCGATCAGTCATAATAACTGTCTTCATCTTCATCATCGAAGAACAATGTATCATCATTGTTCTCAAATTCAGGCCAAAGATCTTCTATGCCTTCATGCAATTCATCATTATCATCCAATTCATAGAGATTTTCGAGAACTTGAGAAGGAGCTCCAGTTCTCTCGGCATAATCAATCAATTCATCTTTTGTTGCGGGCCAAGGAGCGTCTTCGAGCGTATAAGCTAGTTCAGGTGTCCAAAACATAGGGCATCCATCGGTTTTATGTTAGTGGTAAATAGACAAGATTGCGTAGTGAGGGCGCAAATATGCGTAAAAAAAACTAATTTTGCTGAAATTTCCATGCTACTTTTTCCTAGAAGCATGAATATACTCATGATTAAAACAGTTAACATTTCGCATGCCAGAATTGTCTCCCGAAATCCTTGCAAAATATGAGCCGGTCATCGGTCTTGAATTGCATGCACA
>JBEEPK010000101.1:0-5391 GCA_041191145.1 Bacteroidota bacterium | reverse complement strand
GGTGAAACAATCAAATGGAATACAGCCGTGGCATTTTTACTCATACTTGCGGCAGTATTTTTCGCTTTTTATGACTTTTCAAATTAAGAGGATATCATGATCCTTCGCTTACTCGGATTATTCATTGTTATGGGATTGATGTGTATGTCAGACGCAGAAGCAAAAGACGATAAAAAAACGACTCCTGAAAAAACACCCACTCAGGAATTTTCACAAGCGCCAAGCATTACGAAAGGCACTGTGACCATCAAAGGAAAATCAATTCCCTATACCGCAACGACGGGATTCATGAATATCACCGATGATAATGGTGCCGTAAAAGCAACCATGTTTTATGTCGCTTATGTGCGTACAGATTTGCAATCGGAAAAAAGACCAATCACATTTGCCTTCAATGGAGGTCCGGGCTCATCTTCTGTATGGCTTCACATGGGCGCTCTCGGACCGAAAAGAGTTGTACTGACAGATAAAGGTGATATGCCGAAACCACCAGGAAATATGGTCGATAATGAATATTCATGGCTGGAATTTACCGATCTCGTGTTCATCGATCCTGTAGGAACAGGATATAGCAGACCTGCCAAAGATGAAAAGAAGGAGCAATTTCATGGATTGGATGAAGATGTTACTTCAGTAGGTACATTCATCAGATTATACACAACACAAAATAAGCGCTGGCTTTCACCGAAATTCCTTGCGGGGGAAAGTTATGGTACAACGAGAGCCGCATATCTATCAGATCATTTGGCTGATAGATATGGCATGTATGTGAATGGCATTTTGCTGATTTCAATGGTACTCGATTTCCAGACATTGCGATTTAGTCCTGCAAATGATTTGCCTTGTGCTCTCTTCCTTCCCACCTATGCCGCCACCGCAATGTATCATGGAAAATTGGATGAATCGCTCAGAGCAAATCAAGAGAAATCATTGGAAGAAATACGATCATGGGCATTGAATGAATACTTAGTGTATCTCGCAAAAGGACATGTAGCAAGCGCTGCAGAACATACAGCAATTACGGAGAAATTGAGTAGATATACAGGATTGTCAAAAGAATTCATTGCTTCAACAAATAATAGACCGGACATTTTTCGATTCACCAAAGAATTGCTTCGTGATGAAGGTAAAACAGTAGGTAGATTGGATAGTCGATTCACCGGAATAGATCGTGATAATGCGGGCGAAAACTTTGAGTATGATCCAAGCTATAATGCAGTGATCTATGCACCCTTCACTTCAACCGTGAATCATTATCTTCGCTCAACTCTTGGTTTTGAAAGTGATTTGCCATATGAAATTCTAACCGGAAAAGTGCAACCTTGGAATTGGGGAAGCGCGGAAAGAGGATTTCCATATGTCGGCGAGGCACTCAGAAAAGCGATGACAAAAAACAAATTCCTGAAAGTATATGTCGCAAATGGTTGGTATGATTTGGCAACTCCATTTTTTGCCGCTGAATATACAATGAATCATTTGCCATTGGAATTATCACTTCGCAATAATATCTCGATGAAGTATTATCGTTCGGGTCATATGATGTATATCGAGAAAGAATCGCTCAAGCAATTCACGAAAGATGTTGAGCAATTCTATGGAACCACTTTATCCGAATAAGGATGCATATTCATGAGTGAGCAACATACCCTTCGTTTATTTGGGAATACGATGCAGGACATCGAGCTTGCAGCCATGCTTTTGAAGCAGGGAAAACTCGTCGCATTTCCAACCGAGACTGTTTATGGTCTGGGAGCCTCTGCTTTCAATCCTGAGGCATTGCGAAAAGTATTTGAAGCGAAGGGTAGGCCGTCAGATAATCCACTTATTGCGCATATTTCTTCAATCGATGAATTGGAATTATTGTCCGATGAAGTGTCAGATGATGCACGAAAACTAGCAGAGGTATTTTTCCCAGGACCACTCACCATTGTGTTGCCGGCAAAATCAACAGTTCCAAAAGAAGCCACGGGAGGACTCGACACAATCGCGGTTCGTATGCCGAATCATCCGATTGCTCTCTCATTGCTGTCGATGAGTGGTCCGCTCTGCGCTCCATCAGCGAATGTTTCGGGCAGGCCAAGTCCAACGAATGTATATCATGTACTCGAAGACTTGGATGGAAAGATAGATGCTGTACTCGATGGTGGTCAATGCACAGTGGGAATTGAATCCACAGTGGTAAGATTAACACCGACACCAATGATATTGAGACCCGGCATAATTTCAGCTGAAGAGATTGAAAAGGTATTGGGTAGACCGGTGGTAATCGTGCAAAAGCATGAGCATGCAGTGCAATCACCCGGAATGAAGTATCGCCATTATTCACCCAAAGCGCAATTGCATCTATGTGGTACACATGAGGAATTTGAACTGTTCAGTAGAAGACTTCCACATGCGATGAAAATGTCCGGCCATGTCTCAACACAATTCGGTGATATATTCCCACTAAAAGAATCCACCTATTATGATATTCTTCGCTCCGCCGATATCAAGGGCGTAAAAGACATCATTATTCTCTTCACCGAAGAAGAAAGAAAACAAAAACCTGCTCTGTTCAATCGCATAGAAAAGGCATTGAGCAAAGAGTAATACTCAAAGAATATATAATGCGATGATCCAAAGCATGCCGGAGAAAAAGATTTGGGTCTGAAGAATGAATCGCAAACGATATGTTTTGAAATCAGGGATATGTAATTGACAAAATCGATAGAATGCCAAGCCCATGGCAAATGCGCCGGCGGACATGATGATTTGCGATTGGGCTAGTTCGACAATGCCCAAAATCAAAAATGACAACCACAATAAGCAGTGTAGATAAAAGGGAATTGCTTTCATTGAATTAGACAATATTATGAAACAAGTGCACTAGATTTTTTAGATAGAGTATAGCGTCTTCCTTTCCAAACAGTACCATCCTTTTTTAAGCACCATATCGCTGAATTGATTGCAAATACAATGAAGGTTGATGCAGTGAGAGCATGTAGAAATGCATGCCATAATGGATAGCCGAAATACATTGCAATGATTGATCGAAGTGACATTCCAAGCACGATGGATAATCCACTGAAGATGGAGATTATTGGTTCATGAATGATGATTCCAAATATCAATGTGATGAATGGAAAGACATAGGTGATGAAAAGGTGTGAGACAAAGAAGAGAAGTTTATGTATGTCAAAATGCATCGTGGCAAATGCATTTTTTGAAAATCCTGTGAATACATCTTGCGAAGTACGATACATTCTACATGCAATGATTTCACCGGCCGATGCATGACAAAGTTTCTTTCCATAAGTCTTCATTCGAATCGCCAAATCAATGTCTTCTGCTATGCTGTTTGCAACTGCCGTGTGACCTCCAATTGCTTGATAGGATTCTCTCTTGAACAATAAGGCCTGTCCATTTGCTGCAGCAAATTGCGGATTGGGATTCTTCATGATCAAATCATGAGGTAGATAGGTGAGATATAAAGTGTGGATGAAAGGTACTGCAATATGCTCCCAGAATAAATGCAATTGTTGCTTAGGTACCGCACTCAGCATATCTATCTGATTCTTCTTAGCAAAATGAACTAAAGAAGTAATGCTTCGTGAATCATGAATCGTATCTGCATCAGTGAATAACAAATATTCACCTTTGGCCTTTATTGCCAATTGATGACATGCATGAGGTTTGCCAATCCAATGTGAAGGTAGAATACCGCCTTCCATGATTGTTAATTGCGGATATTCCGAAGTCAGTTTTGCAAGGATTTCACCTGTAGCATCTGTTGAATGATCATTCAAAACAATCACTTCATAGTTTGAATAGGTCTGATTGCACAGAGAACGAATGCATTCCTCGATGATGTCTTCCTCATTTCTAGCAGGAACAAGTACACTCACTAGTGGATTCTCATCAATTTCAGTGTCAATGCCTTGCACATGATTGAAGATGATTGCATTACGAACTGTATTGAATAATAGAATGAGTAATGCGATACTTGTCAAGATTGACAATATGAGTATTGAATGATCCATGTGTTCGCAATAGAATGTGGATTTACTATATGTGCATTAATAGATGCAATCAAATGATTTCATGGGAATCAAGTATATTAAGAGTTATTAATCATGGCATTATAAACAAGAGGTAATATTCATGAAAAGACAATATCTCATCATGATGATATTCGTGATGTCCTTTGGCATGTTTCAGGGTTGTTCTTTCCTTAAAGATTTGAGTTCCATGCGAAATGTGGAATTTCGCATTGGGTCAATCTCATCTGTGAACATTGGTGGTGTATCTGTATTGAATAAGAAAAAGGTCACGGACTTTTCCGTTGGTGAAACGATTTCACTTGCAAGTAAAGTGGCAGGTAAATCCCTTCCACTATCACTAACCGTACATCTCGAAGCGCGTAATCCGAATGATGCAAATGAGAATGCCGTCACGAATAATTCAATTGCAACTTTACAATCTTTGGAGTGGAGATTATTGATTGATGATGTTCCAACAATTGAGGGTATTGTGAATGGCCCGATTTCTATACCTGCCGGTGGATCAACAATCACTATTCCAATTTCTACCCAATTGGAACTATTCTCATTCTTTGAGGATAGAGGATATGCCGGAATGGCGAAATTGGCATTTGCTTTGGCAAATCCTGGTGAATCCACTGTATCCGTGAAACTTGATGCAAAACCAATGGTTAAGACATTCCTTGGGACAATGTCATATCCCGGAAGAATCACCATCATTGAAAAGGAATTCAAATAGAGGGGGAATTGGTATTGATTCGTATTTTGAGCACGAATTATTGAAATAACATTCAGAGATTGGAATGATAATTCGAATACTGATTTTCTTGTGTGTAATACCCATAGTTACATTTGCCCAAGGTGATTTATACATCAGTGAATTCACTGATGCATCGATGTTTCACTTTGTTGGGAAAGCCAAACTATTCAATAAGAGAATTCGGCTTACGGATGCGACATTCAATCAGGGCGGCGGGATTTGGCTGAAAGAAAAGCGCAATGTCGCACAAGATTTTTCTATTCAAATCGGTTTTCAGATAACTCAACCAGGTAATTCCGGAGCTGATGGTATTGCATTCGTGATTCAAAATCAGAAGAGCGATGCTATTGGGATTTATGGAGGAGGAATCGGTTATGCGGGAATACCGAATAGTCTTGCGATAGAATTCGATACTTATCCCAATTCCGAATATCGCGATCCAAATGATAATCATATCGGCATTCAAACGCGAGGAAAAAATGCGAATAGTGCTGATCATGCAATCACATTGGGTACATCAAGAAATATTCCTCAATTGGAAGATGGAACAGTCCATATCATGAGAATTGACTATGTCAATAAAATCATGAAGGTATATCTGGATGAATTCAA
>JBEEPK010000100.1:0-5435 GCA_041191145.1 Bacteroidota bacterium | reverse complement strand
ATTGACGAAGTAATAATTGAAATCCCTGAAACAATGAATGGATATGGAGTATATGGAAAGACTGTAAGTCCTTTAATATCAACCTCCTTCTCCGCAACCTTAGTATAAATAGAATATTTTTGATTGTGGATATTAAAGGGCTACGGATTAAAATAAATAAGAGGTCACTCAATACAAAGAATGAGAATCAAACAAATGCTCAAGATAGTGCAATGTATTTGTATGTCAATATTTATCTCTCTTTCTCTCATTCAAACCATGAATGGGCAATTGAATGATACATTTGATATAAACAAGAAATCAGATTCCATATCAATTTTTGGTTATCAAAGACCATCATCTCTCATTGGGATTCGATTTGGAAATTTGAATCTAAGTGGCAGAGATAGTGCCGGAAATAGAAACATGTTTTCTTCATTTGAATTGGAATATCTGAAGAGTCTGAGCAAGAATATCGATCTTACTTTTACATGGCAATTATTAGATAATTCCGCGCAAGCTTCGTATCCTTATCATTCAGAACAACAACATCAGATTTTGATTGGACTATCTATTGTTTCGCTCCGAGATTGGATTATCAATCCTTATGCACATGTATCTGCGGGTACAGCAATTAGTATTTCAGGTGGTGTAATTATACCTCTGCATTTTCTGAATGGGGAAATTAATCTTCGTTATCAGAGAATTGGTGGCTCTTCATCATCATATAGTGGGTACTCTGCCGGGATGAATGTTTCACTGGATGATGCATATAAATTACTCAAATTGATACCATTAATAATACTATAGAGTGAGTGAGAGGGGATATAGTTTCCCTAATACTTAGTACTGATTGAAGAATTGAAGAAGTTATTCATTCCACTACTTCTTATTTCAAAGTATACTCACTCCTCTGATCATTCAGTTTACCCGGTTCCAAGCCCCTTTCATGTAGAACATATTGATCTCCGATCTCATAATGTACAATTGGAAATGACAAATAATAGGCTGAACTCTTTTCCAATGGCATAAGCAAAGTGAGTTTACCATTATTAGAACTTCGAGTGCCACTCAATTCTGCACTGGCAAAATGATAGAGCAGACCCGCAAAGAGCAATGCATGTCCTTCTGTATTGGTATCAATCATGACACGAATATTAGGATATGCAAAGTTCTTCTTTGCTATTGAAGTAAATGTATGTTCACTTGAACCGACAGTCATTTTCATAATATCTGTCTCATCGGGAATGAATGTACTAGCCATTTCAATAACAGATTTCAAGTCTCCCAAACCAATTGTTTTTCTGATATCAATAATGACAGTGTCATATTGTGACAACTGCAGAGTTGATATCAATGAATCATATTCATCCACAATACTTGATTGAAATGTCTTAACATCAATGTATGTATTCCCCTCATGATTTCGAATGATAATTGAATTCAAAGGATAGTTTTTAGACTGCACTTTGGTTAATTTTTTCAAACCATTGTTAATGGTTTCGATTTCAATGATTTTACCGGATTGAAGTAATTGCCAAGCATGGAGTAGATGAGCAGGATATACACCATTGATACTTCGAATCAAATCATCTTGTCTCAAACCGGAAACATAGGCAATGGTATTCTTATCCAGTTCAATAATCCGAATGAGTCTTCCATATTGCTGAATAGACATACCTGTATGAGTACTATATGCAATATGTCTAGATACAAAGAGCGACTGATTAATCATTATGGAATCCATAATCACTGGTTTTTCACCCTTGACTTTTTCACTCAATGCATGATAATTCAATCTGTAGAAATCCGTTCCACTAGGAAAAGAGGAATGATACATCATATATCGCTTGGCCATCAGCAAAACTGAATCAGGAGTGCGCGCATAAACAACTTCAGAGGAAATCAATAATTGAATCAATAATCCAATGATTCCAATATAGATTTGAGCTTTCATGATAATAACTCCTTATGACCATTAGTATTCTTATTTTTTACACAAACCCTTTGCTAGAATAGCAAATAGTTGTCCTCTTATTCCCCAGATATAGTCTGCGAGATATTCCTTCCCTTTCAATCGTTGATCCTCGAATGCAATTGTACTTGGCATCGGATAGTCTTGTCGCCAATTCAATATTTCAGCATTTGAAGGAATCGGGATCTTTTCCAGAGTATGCAATTTTCTTTGAGGAATGACTCCAATCTTATTGACTTTCAAATCAAGTCCCGGAAAATATTCAGCAACTGTTACATGGAGATAAGAACCACCGGGAGAAATCGGAAATGAGCTTTGAACGAGTCCTTTACCATAACTGGTATCACCAACTATCTCTGCTCTATGATCCATCTTCAATAATACCCCGGCTAGTATTTCTGAAGCCGACGCTGATGTAGAATTAATCAAAACATATATTTTCTTCAGATGACTCCACATTCCGAAATGGGAATCATACGTTCTCAAGGTATCACTTTTTGTAACGAATTTATACTTGATGATGGCCTTTTTTGTGGGCATAAACTCGCTTAATATTCGTACCGCTTCATCAACGTATCCACCGGGATTACTTCGGATATCCAGAATGAGTGTATCAATCGTTTCAGGGATGAGAGTATGGGATGCATTGATAAAATGCTTATGGATATTTTCATGAAAATTATCTAATCTTATTATCGCACTCTTCCCAATGCGATCAACATATACATCTTGATCCTCCAGATAATCTTTTTGTAACTCTACGAATGTAAAGTTCCCGGTTTGTTTCTCTTGAATGGTCAATACACAAGAAGTGCCGGAATCACCAACTAGCATATAATCAAATTCATCTTCATCAGATGGGTATCGACCATTGATAGCAATAATACAATTCTCTTTGACCAAGCCAGCGGAGTAAGCAGGCCCTTCAAACCTAATCGTGTTAATCGTATAATCTGATGAATGTACTTTATAGGAGAATCCATATCTGGCTCTGTCGGTTCTGGATGGACTCAACCACTGTGCGCGTGTTGATCTGTCAATGAGAAATGTATACCGATCTACATGATTCATCAATGAATCATACGGAAGTATCTTTACACTATCAGGAAGTGGAGTATAATACATCTCATGTATCAATTCTTTTGCTTTAGATTTTTCATGTACTGAGAATGTCTGACCACATAGATTTGACATAAACACATGAATGAATAGTGTAGCTAGTATTACATCGAGTCTACGCATGATTTCCCCCATTTATGTAATTGCATTGCGAATATATTTTTATCGAATTGACAATGGAAGCAATAGTCCCTTATCTTCCAATTCTGATCTCTGAATTCTTAACCACTTTGACTGTTCTTCATTGAGAGTGATTTTTAGATTATCAGTGGTTAATACATAGACATTTGTTAGAGAGGATTTCATATCGAAATACAGAACGAGTTCTTCAATCTTACCTCGAAAGATTAGTCTCTGAAATATGATTCCAATGAATAGACATTGATAATCATGATTAAAACTCCCAACTCCCTGTTTTTGTAATTCCTTTTCAATATACTTCGTGCTATAACCAGCATTGATTTTGGACTTCATCATAGTAAATGTTCTTGTAAATGTAAGTGAGTCCTCTGATCGTAATTTTCTTGTAATTCTGAAACACTCATCATTCATTCTTTGGGCGATAAAAGTCGTGATAGCATGTATCTGCTCAATATTCTTTTGTATCCTAATAATTTCAAGTGGACTTGAAAAAGCACTTATTTGAGTATTCATCAATAGAAAGAGCATTATGGTAAACATTTTTGGTCCCTCCCCTATTATTCATACTATATTTTGTCGTAAATTATTGGGTATTCAAAATCATTTCACATCCTGATGTCGTTTAGATTGAGAATATATTTTTTAACTATTATTTTTTTCAAAATATATTTATTCAATCATGACACCTTTTACTCTTCGTCATTTAGGCAATGTCTTATTTCTATCTCTAATAGTATTGATTGGGTGCTCCGAACATCCTTCAAATTCCATCCATGATGATCATGGCTCCATTCAAGTTTCAATACAACATGTATTTGACTCTGTACCTTTCACTTTCAACAAAGCATATTCACTTCCAAATGGTGAATCAGTGAAAGGAACCATGTTGAAATATTATGTCAGTAATATCTTACTTGAAAAAACAGATGGCTCCACACATGTTATTCCACAAGATGAATCGTATTTTCTCATTGATGAATCAATTGAGAGTACCAAAAAGATCACATTAGATCATATTCCATCCGGCACATATACAGCAATTCGTTTTACCATAGGAGTTGATTCTCTTCGTTCCACTATGGGAATTGATAAGAGAAAAGGAATACTTGATATTGGAGCTGCTGCACAAGACATGTATTGGTCATGGAATTCCGGATATATTCACTTGAAATTTGAAGGCACATTTACCGCTCCTTCATCTTCAGGCGATATTCGATATCATGTTGGTGGTTTTGGTGGCTATTCATCTCCGACAATCAATGCCATTCGAAGTATCCGTTTATCTCTTACAGATGCTCCATTGGTGATTACTGGGAGTTCGCAAAAGTCAGTGCCTATTTCGGCTGATTTGAAGAAAATGTTCATGGGGGCAATACCATTTTCCGTTGCTGAGAATTCATCTGTGATGTTTTCACCTTTTTGTGTGACAATAGCCGATAATTATGCCACAATGTTTTCTGTGGTACATAAGGATTAAACAATGAGATTGATAGGAAATATATTACTAGTAGGATTGTGTTTTATTCTTCTATCTTGTGGGGAAACCACACAGCCTGAAGAATCATATGATATCACATTCACGGTTCCATCTAATTTTCCTACACCGGTCTATGATGTATCAAAAAACCCTATTACCAAAGATGGTTTCTTGCTTGGCAAGAAATTGTTTTACGATGGCATACTCTCGAAAGATGGTTCGATTGCATGTGGAACTTGTCATATTCAATCATCGGGATTTTCTCAACATGGACATGATCTAAGCCATGGCATTGCAGATCGTTTGACTTTACGCAATACTCCCGGTATTCAGAATCTGGCTTGGAAAAAGTTTTTTCAATGGGATGGCGGAGTATTCGATCTTGATTTATTTTCCATAAATCCCATCAAAGCCCATAATGAGATGGATGAAACACTGGAGAATGTGCTAAAGAAATTACGAAATCATTCTCAATATCCGGGAATGTTCAAATCTGCCTTTGGAACAGAAGAAATTACTACAGAGCGTTTTCTTAAAGCACTCTCACAATTTCAATTGATGTTCATTTCTTCTGAATCAAAATATGATAAGGTCATGCGAAATCAAGGCATTACATTCACGACAGAAGAACAAGAAGGGTATGTAGTATTCAAACAAAAATGCGCGACTTGCCATACTGAACCACTATTTAGTGATGAGTCATTCAGAAATACAGGTCTTTCAGTCAGGAATCAGAATGACAAA
>JBEEPK010000099.1:0-5773 GCA_041191145.1 Bacteroidota bacterium | reverse complement strand
TTAAACTTTGAGAACATTTTTCTGTCCAAACCAAAACTTGCTGTAAATTACAAGAGTTGACACAAAACTATGGTACATAAATGAAGACAATTATACTACTGATTACAATGACCTTGTCAATCATGCCAATATTTGGGAATACTTCCACTTGGTCGTCAAATATTGCAAAGACCATGTACACGCATTGCACTTCATGTCATAGAGATGGTGGCATTGCACCATTTTCACTCATGAAATATGAAGAAGTGGCTTCAAAAAAGAACTCAGTATTACAAGCCATCACTTCGCGTTCCATGCCTCCATATCCTGCCGACACCAAATTTCGTTCCTATTCGCATCAAAGAACGCTCTCAGATGCTGAAATCAATGACATGATTGCTTGGGTGAGCAATGATGCTCCTATGGGAGATATTGCCAGTGCACCAAAGCCACCCACATATTCAAGTGGGCCCATCATTAAGAATCCGAATTTTACCGCCCAGATGCCTGTCTATGCAACACAAGCCAAAGCGGGTGGAGATGACGAGTATCGTTGTTTTGTCTTGGATGGATCTCCAACAAAAGATGAGTTCATCTCTGCGATTGAAGTTGTGCCCGGAAATCCCGAAATCGTCCATCATGTTCTTGTTTTTCAAGATACTTCCTCCATACCATTGAAATTGGATGCCGAATCACCCGGACCCGGTTATCCCGGATTTGGCGGAGTGGGCTCTTCCACAGCGGATTTGATCGGAGTATATGTACCCGGGATTGAACCATATTTCTTTCCCAAAGGTTTCGGAGTTCGATTTCAGAAAGGGGCAAGAATCATATTGCAAGTTCATTATCCTGCAGGAACAGAGGGCAAACAAGACTTCACAGCAGTGAGACTTGTCTATTCTGATGCTCCTTCCACAAGAGAAGTGTTCATAAGTCCTTTATTGAATCGCAAGAATATAGTGGATGGTCAATTGCGCCTTCCACCCGGACAAGTGAAAACATTCACTCAGCGTATTACGATACCCAATGATGCCACTGCTTTTGCTGTGATGCCACATATGCATTTGCTTGGAAAAAGCATTGAGATCAATCTCAGGACATTGAAGGATACCATACCGATCTTATCAATACCACATTGGGACTTTCATTGGCAGATGGCATATACATTCAAGACACTGCAAAAGGTACCGAGGGGCTCGGTATTGGAATCCAAAGTGACATATGACAATACGGAAGAAAATCCTCATAATCCATCAATACCGCCAAAGGAAGTGACATGGGGAGAAGGCACCACAGATGAAATGATGCTTACCTATTTCTATTATACTGGCTATCAACCCGGTGATGAATTGATTGCGACAGATATTGAAGAAGATATCCCTGATGAGAATGTTTCGCTAGAAGATGTGACATTTACCGAGATTCCCACGGGGGTGATAGTGCGATTTGCCAATCCAACGGCATTACATTCTTTGCGAATTTTTGATGTCAAGGGTCGAGAGGCATATGTCCATCAGAGTAATCATGCCCATGCACATTCAGTGTTAACAATACCCATTTCAGGTTCCGGTGCCTATTACCTCAATGCCACTGATGCTGATGGGAAGCAATATCGGGGAGCATTTTGTGTGAGACAATAAGGCTCGCTCACTGAATCACCTTAGGGAATATGCATGGGAAATATCTATGTTTGCACTCCAAACATGAGGTTCCCATGGAAAATCCAGAACAACACATTGATGCCGATCGTCATACGCATTCAGCGCCCTTGCGTAGAGTGACAACCAGACGATTACAAGACATGAAAAAACAAGGCAAGCGTATATCTTGTCTCACTGCCTATGATGCTCTCATTGCCCGCATTTTGGATGATGCCGGGATAGATTTGATCCTCGTGGGAGATTCCTTGGGAAATATCGTGCAGGGTCACGAAACCACCATTCCTGTAACATTGGACGATATCATATATCACACCAAAGCCGTTGTCAAAGGGGTTCAGCGGGCATTGGTAGTTGCTGATATGCCATTCATGAGTTATCAGGTTTCTCCCGAAGAAGCTTTCCGCAATGCAGGGCGCCTCATGAAAGAGGCAGGTGCCAGTGCGGTAAAAGTCGAGGGTGGACACAGAGTTTGCGAAGCCGTTAGGCGGATGACAGAGGCCGGAATTCCCGTTATGGCACATCTGGGTTTGACACCACAGAGCATCAATCAATTTGGTTCCTATAGAGCCAGAGGGCAAAATGCCGAAGAGGCAGATGAAATGATGCGAGATGCCAAGGAATTGGAAGAAGCGGGAGCATTTACAGTGGTATTGGAGAAAATCCCCATGCAACTCGCTCAAAAGATCACCGAATCTTTGACAATCCCCACGATTGGCATTGGTGCCGGACCTCATTGTGATGGACAGATTTTGGTGTATTCCGACATGCTGGGTCTTACCATCGACTTCAGTCCTCGATTTGTTCGTAGATATGATTCCTTGCATGAGAGAATAGATGACTCAGTATCCAGATATATTCAGGATATTCAGAGCGGAAGTTTCCCCGATGAAAGCGAGAGTTACTGAAACTTTTCCACATCTTTCATGAGTATTTCGCAAACTTTTCAAACTCTTGCATTTAGAGCATCGAATACTCATATCTCTTCATTTGTTATTCCATGCAAAATCTGTAATTTGTTGTCTTGAAATCTGAATCCGATTACAGAAAGACCAATTATGCCTCAAAAGAAACCCGAACCGCCTCGCGGATCGGTGCATAAAGATCTAGCTCCATTTATTGGTTTGGGCTCGCAACTTGCGGCTTCAGTTATAGGTTGCGGACTATTGGGATGGTGGCTGGATGGAAAATTCGGCACTGAACCTTGGTTAATGATCGGGCTTGGTTTTTTTGGAGCGGTCGCAGGCATGACGCATTTCATTAGAGCTGCAATGCATGCGAATGCGCATGATCCATCAAAAAACAAAGAATGAGCGTGTGAGCGATTCCCCCTCGGATCTATATGCGATCATACTGGCACAGGTAGTATGTTTCATCAATGCTTTGGGTGGCTATTTGATAGCCCGCAAGGCCTTCATGAAGCCATTTGAAAAGTTTGTTTCGATTGTGCTTGGTAGTATGTCTTTGAGGATCATGTTGGTTGGTGCCTTTTCTTGGTGGGCACTTTCAATGATGAATATGCCCCAATTAGCATATTCTCTGTCTTTGGCGATTGGAGTATTTGTGTATCTCTTTGTAGAAATCATGTATTTCCATGTGCTATCAGACAAAATCAAGACAAGAGAAAAAGAGCAAAACACATAAAGAACACGATTAACGCAATCATATATCATCAGTCATGAAGCAAGATTCTACTCTGCAACATTCCTCGGCTCAACATCCACAGCAACATGGACATACACATGATGCACAGCATGGTGATCATGCGCAGACCGAAGGTTTTACCTTTAATGCCATGTTCAATGAGAATTTAGGGGATCACGGCGGTTTCTATTTGTTTTCCTACCATTTGGCTGATCTGCCATATATCTTCGTGGATAATGGTTCATTCGAATTCTATCCGAATGTATCTGCGCTTGAGGCATCTGGAAAATACGAATTGCATGCCGGTCATGCGGTCAAGACAGATGGTTCGCATGTCCAATTGGATTTATCACCAACCAATTTTGTGATATTCCAATGGATTTCCATGATTGTTGTGATTGCGCTTTTCATTATTGGAAATCGCTCCTACAAAAAGAGTACTAGAGCACCCAAAGGGATTGGCAATGCACTTGAAATGCTCACTATGATGATTCGTGACACCGTTGTGCGTCCGAATATTCCCAATGACAAACTTGTTTCTGCATATTTACCGTATTTCCTTTCCGTCTTCTTTTTCATTTATGCAATGAACTTGGTGGGTTTGCTTCCGGGTGGACACACTGCGACTTCTGCGATCGGCACGACTGCGGGGCTTGCAATCACAGCATTCTTGATGGTAAATATTGTCATTCCGGCAAAGGCGATGGGTCCTGTTGGAGCGGTTAAATCATTCCTTCATCACTTATTGGGTGGAGCGCCTTGGTGGTTGGCACCGATCATGGTTCCGATTGAGGTGGTTGGGATCTTCACAAAGCCATTTGCGCTTGCGATTCGTTTGTTTGCGAATATGTCCAGTGGACACATCATTTTGTTCACGCTGATTGGATTTATTTTCTTTTTTAATACAGCTGCTGTTTCGCCGGTTGTATCGCTCTTTTCGATCTTTATTTATTTCTTGGAAATTCTTGTAACATTCCTTCAGGCATATATTTTTACTATGCTGACTGCTGTGTTTACGGGATTGGTGCTCGGCGATCATGCCGATGGAGAGCATCATTGATCTATGAGTAGAGAAATCACTCATTCATATTGA
Source organism: Bacteroidota bacterium (assembly GCA_041191145.1). Lineage (GTDB taxonomy): Bacteria > Bacteroidota > Ignavibacteria > Kapaibacteriales > UBA961 > UBA961. The sequence continues at coordinate 1,399 of JBEEPK010000099.1, read as the reverse complement.
TTTGTCATTAACCTTTTTGGTTTTTTTTACTGTACCAACTTTTTTTTGGAGAAAACAATGGAAGCAAAAGCACTTGCATGGCTCGCTGCCGGTTTGGGCGTAGGTATCACTGTATTCGGCGTAGGTACCGGTATCGGACCTCTTGTAGCGGCAGCTCTTGAAGCAGGCGCTCGTCAACCGGAGACAGCAAAAGATGCTCGTACAACGATGATTATCGGTGCGGCTCTTATCGAAGGTGTTGCTCTTTTGGCTTGTATCATTTGTATTCTTCTCGCAACAAAATAATTTGTTCGAGAATTGAAATTGCAAAGGCAGTCCTGCTTTGGTGGGACTGCCATGTATTAACAATATTCGTTTTGTCAAGAGACAAAACATTTACTCACGATAAAGTATACTGAAATGGACGCTTTGCTTAGTGTAAATCCCGGATTGATGATTTGGACTATCATCAATTTTTTACTGTTCTTTCTACTTCTTGGGAAGTTTGGGTTTAAGCCGATGCTTGCGGCATTGGAAGCTCGTGAACAGAGAATCAATGATTCCATCGATCAGGCTGAACAAGCCAATGAATTGGCTCAAAAATCCATGCAGGAGAGTCGTGAGAAATTGTCCAAGGCACAAAATGAAGTCATGGATATGCTAAAAGAAGGAAAGAATCAAGCAGAGTCCATTATTCGTAGTGCTTCTGAAGAAGCTGAGCGAATCAAGCAGTCTAAACTTGAAGAAGCTTTGCGAGAAATTGCTCGTGAGAAAGAAGTTGCATTGCAATCATTGCGCACAGAAATGGCAACATTGATTGTGCAGGCAACAGATAAAGTCATCGGTAAAGTGATCAATGCCGAACAGCATCGCTCTCTCATCGATGCCACGGTGAATGAATTGTCGAATAATTAATAAGAAATCGCACTATGGCATCTTCAACACGCATTGCAAATCGCTATGCATCTGCTTTGATGAATCAGGCTAAGGCTGATGGTACATTGGAAACAGTGTCGAAAGATTTTCAAGTCATTATGAATGCAGTCAATGCAAGGAGATGTTTTCTTCAAGTATTTCACAATTGATGATGAACTTTCTGGTTTTGCTTGCTGAGAAGCACAGAGAATCCATTATTCCGGATATATTCTCTTCATTTACTGATTTGTACAATGAAGAAAAGAAATTGGTCCCGGTACGATTCACATCTGCTGTTGAAATTGATGAAGCATTACGTAATAGATTGATTGAGTCCATTGCAAAAAGAACAGGCAAAACCGTATTGCCTACTTTTTCAGTAGATACTGCTCTCAAAGGTGGAGTTACCATTCGCATTGCTGACACAATGATTGATGCTTCACTTAGACATCAACTTGACATTTTGTATCGTGAACTCACAGGATCTGCCACACATTCAATGGCA
>JBEEPK010000098.1:0-6144 GCA_041191145.1 Bacteroidota bacterium | reverse complement strand
CATTTCCACTTCAAAATTGAATGATATTCTTCATGAGGAAATCACGAAAACTCCGCCACCTTCATATCGCGGACATGATTTGCGCATCAATTATATCACGCAAACGAAAGTTGCTCCGCCTACATTTGCCTTCTTCTGTAATCATCCTCAAGAATTACCTGATTCATATAAGAGATTCTTGGAAAGAACATTGCGTAAGCATATAGATCTGGAAGGTGTTCCCGTTTCATTTCTTTTCAGAAAAAAGAATAAATCCGATGATGAATGATTATTGATACATGAGGTATTTCATGCGCATATTTACGATTCTTCTCTGCTTGATTCTTCAATCAGGAATTCTTTTGTCGCAAGACGGCAAAGGATTCTCTGTTACGGTTGAAGCCAAAGTTCAAAGTACACCCAAGCCCTCAATCATCTTGTCATGGAATAAGGATGACAGAGCTCAATCGTATGCGGTCTTTCGCAAAGACCCAACCATGCACTCTTGGTCTGATCAGGCAGAATGGGGAAGTGCAATTGCCAATCTTGGAAAAGATGTTTTGACATATACTGATGAAAATGTCACTCCGGGAATTGCATATGAATATCAAATTTTGAAAGTGTGCACTCCAGCCGGCATAAAGACATTGAATCTTGGAGTTACTGATACAGTAACTTCATATTTCGGATCCGGCTATGTATTGTCGGGAATCAATGTGCCTCCGGTATTGAGTCGTGGTACGGTCATTTTGCTCATAGATAGTACGATGATGATGCCACTATCAGCTGAAATTGCTCGACTTGAACAAGATCTAAAAAATGAATTATGGACTGTAATCAAGCGAAGCGCTCCTCGTGCAACTGCATTTAATCCTGAAGCGGTTGCAACAACAAAAGAAATTATCTTCAGCATCATTGAACAGAATCCGGATGAACAATACTCTATCCTCTTGCTTGGTAGAATTCCTGTTCCTTATTCAGGTTTGATGGCTCCCGACGGACATTCTCCCGATCATGTCGGAGCATGGCCTGCTGATGTGTATTATGCAGACTTTGATGGTGAATGGTCTGATGAAAGCATCAATTCAAGCGGTGCATCAAGAGTTGAAAACAAGAATATTCCCGGTGATGGAAAATTTGACAAATCACAAAATGATGCTGATATAAAATATCCTGTTGGAAGAATTGATTTTTACAATCTCACTTCTTTTGCTGAAACGGAAGTTCAATTGCTGAAGCGTTATCTCGATAAAAATCATGCATTCAGATCGGGTGCAATCAAACCGGTCTATGAAGCTACTGTTGATGATAATTTTGGGGCATATGGAGAGGGTTTTTCCGGAAGCGCTTATAGAGGTTTCGGCGGACTTGTGGGCAAAGACAATATCGTGGCAAATAGAGAGTTTCTTGATTCTACAATCACAACAATGTTTTCCTATGGTTGTGGAGCAGGATCGTATACTTCATGTGCCGGAGTGGGAGGGATTGCTGAATTTTCAAAGCGACCAATCACTTCGATATTCACCATGATTTTCGGTAGTTATTTTGGTGATTGGGATTCTAAAGACAATGTGATGCGCAGTGTCGTGGCATCTCGTGGCACAGTTCTCACAACTGGTTGGGCGGCAAGACCACATTGGTTTTTCCATCCAATGGGACTTGGAAAACCAATTGGTGAGGTATTGCTTGGAGCACAAAATAATACACAACAATATATGCCTTCCATTTATGTAACCAAGAGATATCCCGGTGGAGTCTATTATCAAGTGGCACCTCGTGGCACCCATATAGCATTAATTGGTGATCCAACACTTCGCATGACTTCTAATCTGCCTATTGAAACTCCAAAAAATCTTGGAGTCACAACGATGATGAGCGCGCAAGTTGATTGGAGTATCGTCCCAAATGCGACCGGATATATGGTATATAGAGCATCCTCAGAGAATGGACCATTTCAGTTATTGACTCCAAGTCCAATCGCAGAAAATACATTTCAGGACATGACTGTGAGTAAAGGTCAGAATGTGGTGTATCAAATACGCACTGCAATGCTTCGCGAGACCAAAAGCGGATCATTCTATGAAGTGAGCGCACCGAATACATCGGAAAAAGTCATTGTTTCGGTTCATGAAGAAAAAGTATTTGAATCAACCATTGCTTGCTCCCCGCAACCAATGTCATATTCGGGTATCATTCAATTCGTAGCACCTCATGCTGTGCATGCAGATGTCACGATACATTCATTGGATGGTCGCATGATGAAATCCCTGCTCAAATCTCGTATTGATGGTGGTGGACACTCACTAATGGTTCCTGCTCATGAGCTTCCAATCGGAATGTATATTGTGAGAGTGATTCTAGACGGAAAGTCATTGACAGCTCCACTAATTATAAGTAGATAAGATTAGTATCTTCTAGAGTTGTATACAGAAAGTTACCGCATGTCCATCATTGTATTGACATGCGGTTTTTGTCTTTATACACTATGATTAATTAGGATTTATGCATCCTAGATGGGGAGAATTTACATCTTGGGGAACCATTGAATGGTGTTCATAGGTTTGATATCAATATTCGTAAATCTTTCTACACACATTTCAGAGGAGTGAATCCATGAAAATACTTATTCTTATTGCGGCATTGGCCACAATGTTCTCAACCGGACTTAATGCTCAGCAAACAGCAAAGCTGCAAGTTATCCATAATGCTGCCGACAAAGCAGCCGCTACTGTTGATGTTTATGTTGGCGCAATGAAAGCATTCGATAATTTTGCTTTTCAAACAGCAACTCCATTCGCTAATCTTCCCGCAGGTATTCCACTTGTCATCGGTATTGCACCCGGAACAAGTACTTCAGTTGCTGATACAATCGCAACATTCACTGTTACCCTCGAGCCGAATGGCACTTATCAAGCGATTGCAAATGGCGTTTTGACTCCTGGTTCATTTGCAGCAAATCCTGATACAATGTCAATTGGATTCGATCTCTTTGCATTGCCAAATGCACGTACAACAGGTGAGGGAGATTCACTTGTAGACATCCGTGTATTCCATGGTGCTACAGATGCTCCGGCAGTGGATGTCTCAACAGTCGGTTATAAATTGATCACCAACTTGGGATATGGCAAATATTCCATGTATTTGCAAGTTCCGGAAAATGTCTATCAACTAGACATCGCACCAACTGGTGGAAAAACTCTTGTTAGTTATACAGCAGATGTCAAAGGTTTGAAAGGAAAGGCAATCACCATCATTGCATCCGGTTTCTTGAATCCTGCCGCAAATGGTGATGGCTCAGCATTTGGTTTATATGTCGTGACAGCAGATGGTGGACCATTCCAAAAATTGCCTGTTGTAACAGCGCAAAAAACCGCTAAGGTGCGCATCGTACACAATGCTGCAGATCCTGCCGCAGCAAATGTTGATGTCTATGTCAATGGTGAAAAAGCAGTTGATAATTTTGCATTTCGCACATCTACCCCAACTCTTGAATTGAATGCAGGAACTGCTTATGAAATCGGTGTAGCACCCGGTACAAGCGAGAAAGCAGCAGATACTCTCAAATCATTTACCGTTACTTTACCTGAAGGAAATTATGTGGTATTTGCAAATGGTGTGATTCAGCAAGGTTTTGTACCCAATCCATCCGGCGCGAATATCGGATTTACGATTTTCCCAATCGCAAATGTTCCTGTTACTGCATCCACTCCTGAAAATATAGATGTGATTGTTTTCCACGGAGCAACTGATGCCCCTGCAGTGGATGTATATGCCGGTGGTAATAATGTGAGTGCCGGTGATAAAGTGATTTCAAATCTTGCTTATGGTCAAACATCAGAAAAACTCAGTGTTCCTGCAGCTGATTTTAAAGTGAGCATTGCTCCAACAGGCGGTCCTGAATTGGCAGCATTTAGTGTTCCAGGTGCTATGGTTAAAGGTCAGAGCGTGATTGTATTTGCAAGCGGATTTTTGAATCCTGCTGCAAATCTGAATGGACAAGCATTTGGTCTCTTTGCGCTTGTGGGACAAACAGTTGTTCAATTGCCAAGTGCCACGACAAGCGTTGATGAAACACTCTCTTCAACAGAGCCAATCATTGCGCCTAATCCTGCCAATGGTATGATGACAGCGCGTTTTGTGATTCCTCAGGATGGTCAAGTTTCAATTCGCATTCACAATGTGACAGGTGCATTGATTTCCGAATCATCAATCAATAATGCAATTGCGGGTGAGCATGTCATGCCTTTTGATATGTCGAATGTAATCCCAGGGACTTATCACATGACAATTGATGCAGGTTCTTATCGTTCAATCGTGCCTTTTAGCGTTATTCGCTGATAGACATTACAGATTGCATCATGTAAGATATATGCGAAAAACCCCTTTGCTTTTCATGAGTAAAGGGGTTTTTGCTTTTAAGATATGTATCAATATTGATTATACAATCAAAGCATATGCAAGCATGACCGCAAGTGTATATTTGATGGTTGCATGTGCATAGTACAGATTCATCCTCACATATTGTTCCAGAGCTATAAGTCCGGGAGTGAGTGTAACAATCAGCATTGCCGAGATTGCCCCTATTTCCAATGATGCTTCGTGCATGAATATTCTGCCGACGCTTGGGAACCATGGAGTGCCATAAAGTAAAACTAAATGCAGAATGTAGATATGGAGTGATTTACTGCTGAAGAATACAAGTTTCTTTTCAAATCTCATTAAGAGCGAAGAAAGATATGAACAAAGACCAATGAAAAGAATGATGATTCCCGTACGCATGATCATTGAACCAGGATTCAAATATTCTAGAATTCTCGCAAAATGAAATGTGCTCTGATAAATGCCAATGCCGATTGCAATCGCGGAAATTCCCACGAGAAAAATCGTTTTTTTCATGAATGAATTTCTTTGTTCCTCGCTTAGTCCATGCAGATACGAACCAAATGCCACACCAAGAAACATGAAACCACTTGTAGGAAAAAGAGGGAATAGAGATCCTCTTTCAGGACTTAAAAAGCCCGCAAAAAATTCAGGGAGATATTCAAACCAATGTATGGAATGCATGATGGGAGCAACAAGAAAAATACTCGCGGCGATCATCCCAGAGCGGCGTCCGAGTGATTGTACAGAATAGGTTTTTGACGATAACCAGACCACGGCCATGAGCGTGATTGCGGTCATGTGTAAGATGTTCACCTGAAATGCATAAGACCAAGCATGTGCTTCCGCAAAAGGTAAATCAATCAATCTATTTGCAGGAAATACAAGCAAATATCCCCACAGCATGATGATCCATGCCCAACGCATTCTCCTCTTTCTTGTTTCTTCACTCATTGCACCTTGTTCATCTCGCTTCATTGCGAATACATGAACGGTTCCTGATACGATCAAGAAAATAGGTGCGGTTAGACCGCGCATAAATTGCCAGATATTCCATGGAAATACCCCCAAATCCATCAATTGTGGATTGACGAGTGCATCAAGTGTATGACCCTGCATCATCATGAGCATTGCCATCAAGCGGGCAAGGTCCAATGCGAAGAGTCTTGAGCCTTTATGAGTGGGTTGAATGGACATAGAATCGTTCATAAGATTACATTCGTTTCAACTTACGGCTTTTCCATAAAAAAAAGCCCCGTTTTGCGGGGCTTATATTCAGACATTCTGTCCGTTCGTCTTACTGTCTGTCCAGGCTGTTGATTTTGATTTTCGTCCGATGATTCTTGGCCATATTCATCGATTTCAGGTTTCACGGCACGCAAACCGGATATTGAAGAAGTCCTTGATGGAGATTGTCCCATGAAGTTAAGTGAGGGCGAATTCATCACATTGACATTCTTGTGATCAAGCGCGGCTTCTTGTGGTCTAACAGTTTGTACTTGAGGTGCTTGAATCACTTGCGGATAAAATCTGTATACAGCGGTGATTGTCTCTTTCTGAATTTCCACAAAGAGATTCTGGAATGCATTCAATGCCTCGCCTTTATATTCGAGGAGTGGATCTTTTTGACCATATGCACGAAGATGAATACCTTCTTTCAATTCATCCATCACACCAAGATGTTCACGCCATTTATCATCGATTGCGCGAAGGAATGCAAAGCGCTCAAGACCAATCATGAAATCGATACCAAATTGTTGCTCTTTTCTTTCAAGGAATTCCTTT
>JBEEPK010000097.1:0-6534 GCA_041191145.1 Bacteroidota bacterium | reverse complement strand
TATTCAACAAGCAGAACAAACATTCTCCGACCGAGAAGAAGATGTTCGAAAAAAAGAACAATCATCCAAAGACAAAGCAAAAAAGATTGATTCATTGCTCGAAGAACAAACTATTCGCCTTGAACGCATTACAGGTATGTCTCGTGAGGATGCCAAGAAATTCCTCATTGAAAATATGGTGGATGATGCAAAGCTTGAATCTGCTCAAATGATCAAAGATATTCGCGATGAAGCAAAAATCAATGCTCATAAAGAAGCACAGAAATTGGTCATTCAGGCAATTCAACGCACAGCATCAGATCATTGCGTGGAAACAACAGTTTCCGTTGTGAATCTTGCAAGCGACGAAATGAAAGGTAGAATCATCGGTCGTGAAGGTCGAAATATCCGAGCATTTGAAGCGGCTACAGGAATCGATTTGATCATTGATGATACACCTGAAGCAGTTGTCATTTCCGGTTTCGATCCATTCAGAAGAGAAGTTGCGAGAGTAGCTCTCGAACGCTTGATGTCCGATGGTAGGATTCATCCGGCTCGCATTGAAGAAGTGGTTGACAAGGCACGAAAAGAACTGGAAGAAGAAATTATTCGCGTTGGTGAATCTGCGCTTATGGAACTCAATATTCCGAATATGCATCCTGAATTGATTAGACATATCGGTAAGATGAAATATCGCTCGAGCTATGGACAAAATCTTCTTCATCACTCAATCGAAGTTGGTTATCTCTGCGGTATAATGGCTGTGGAATTGGGTCTTGATGTGCATAAAGCTAAGAGAGCCGGACTTCTGCATGATGTTGGTAAATGCGTTGACCGTAGTATTGAAGGTCCACATGCTTTGCTTGGTTTCGACTTGGCAAAGAAATACAAAGAAGATCCGATTGTTTGTAATGCCATCGGTGCACACCATGAAGACATTGAAATGGAAAGTGCAATTGCCGTCATCGTTCAAGCTGCTGATAGCATTAGTGGTGCTCGTCCTGGTGCACGTCGTGAATCAGTTGAAAATTATGTGAAGCGTTTGGAAAAACTCGAAGAATTGGCAACGGCATTCGATGGTGTGACAAAAACTTATGCAATTCAAGCAGGTCGTGAAGTTCGCGTTATTGTTGAGCCTGAAAGAGTAGATGATTTAAGAGCAGATCAAATTGCACATGATCTTGCGGCGCAAATTGAAAATGACATGGAATATCCTGGTCAAATCAAAGTTGTGGTCATCAGAGAAAGACGCAGTATGTCCATCGCAAAATAATATTCACCATATTCACAAAATAACATGGCACATTCATATATCATCTCAGCACAAAGAACTCCGATTGGCGCTTTTCTTGGTTCACTTTCAGGATTCAGCGCTCCCCAATTGGGTGCAATTGCAATTAAATCGGCTTTGGAAAAAGCCGGCATCGCTCCCGATCAAGTGAGCGAAGTCATTATGGGTAATGTACTCACCGCAGGTGTTGGTCAAGCTCCTGCAAGACAAGCCGCTTTGGGCGCGGGTTTGCCCGATAGCGTGCCATGTCTCACCATCAATAAAGTATGTGGTAGTGGCTTGAAATCAGTCATGCTTGCCGATCAAGCAATTCGTTGTGGTGATGCTGAAATCGTGGTTGCGGGTGGACAAGAATCCATGACAAATGCTCCATATCTTCTGCCAAAAGGAAGAACAGGTTATCGTTATGGCAATGGCCAAGTCATCGATTCCATGGCATTCGATGGTTTAACAGATGCATATGCACTTGCCCCGATGGGTAATTTTGCCGAACAATGTGCAACCGAATGCTCGATTGATAGATCCATGCAGGATGAATACGCAATCATGAGTTATACCAGAGCAATCGAAGCGCAAAAGTCAGGCGCATTTGCCGATGAGATTACTCCTGTCATAATTGAAGATAAAAAAGGAAATATCACAATCGCCGAGGATGAAGAACCAGGCAAAGTGAAATTTGATAAAATTCCATCACTGAAGCCTGTTTTCACAAAAGATGGTACCGTAACTGCGGCAAATGCAAGTTCGATTGATGATGGAGCGGCTGCAATCGTAGTGGCATCAGAAGAAGCGGTTCAGAAACATCAATTAAAACCTATCGCAAAAATTATTGCACAAGCATCATTTGCTCAAAAACCACAAGATTTCAATACGGCTCCCATTAGTGCGATTCAAAGTGTTTTGAATAAAGCAGGAATGAGTATAGATGATATTGATTTGTTTGAAGTGAATGAAGCATTTGCTGTCACTGCATTAGCCGCAAAAGGTACACTCGGAATTCCTGTTGAAAAGATGAATATTCATGGTGGTGCAATCGCTCTCGGACATCCCATTGGTGCATCTGGAGCAAGAGTGCTCACAACACTTCTTCATGCATTGAAAAAACATGGTAAGAAATATGGTTTAGCAACATTATGCATCGGTGGCGGAGAAGCCAGCGCACTGATTGTTGAAGCAATCTAATTTTCAAGCGGGGCAATGTGAAGAACATTGCCCCGAATTGTTTTTGGACATATCATGAAAAAAGATTTTCATATCCTGTTTCAAGCTTTTGATGCAAACATCGAGCAAGATGCAAGCATAGGCCGTCAAATACTTCATGAATCTACATTGATTCGTGCATTTAAGCATATTCACTTCCCACTTCTTCGTGAATTCAGAATAGATTTTCTTAAAACAAAGGGAAATGCAGAAGCAGTGATTGAATATCTCACTGCGCTCCGTCCAACAATTGGCATTTATGCAGGATCATTTAGTCCATTCCATTTGGGACATCTCAATATTGTACACAAAGCTTCCGCAATTTTCGATAAAGTGATCATCGCTCGAGGGATCAATCCTGAAAAAATATTGAATCTGAATGAATTGGATTCTGCTGCTTTGAAGGAATATGAAGTTGCAGATTTTACCGGACTACTCACAAATTTCATTGAAATGCATGAGCAATATGCGAATGTGACATTGGTGAAAGGACTCAGAAATGGAGATGATTTGGATTATGAAGTGAATCAACTTCGATTCATGGAAACAATGTACCCGCAATTGAAAGTCGTATTCATCCAATGCGACAAAGAATATGAACATATCAGTTCAACCGCACTCCGTAATCTTGAACGTATCGAAAAAGGTTTAAGTAAGCCTTTTCTCCCCTGACTCAAGCAAGTTGAGATTCCAAAAATGTAATCATGCCTTTGTCTGTATCCATTGACATGCGAATGCCAAATGGTAGTGTCAATTTTCTATTGATATGCCCATAAGGAAATTTTCCCAAGGTTGGTTTTCCTGAACGATGTGCATAGTCAAAGAAAATTTCTTCATAAGATCTTTGAGGTACGGATGCAACGGGATTAGAAGGTGGGGTAAAGTCACCAATCAATATGCCATTGGTGGATTTTAAATGACCAGATAATTCCAATTGAGAAAGATACCTATCAATGCGATATTGCTCCTCACCAATATCTTCAATCATCAATAGTGTGTCATGCATATCAGGGAGAAAATCTGATCCACAAAGAGTTGCCAAAAGACAAAGATTCCCGCAAATCAATCTACCTTCCGCTTGACCACTTTGAAAAACTTTCAGTTCATCAGCATCTAAAGAGTGACCTGACAAATCTTGTGTCAATACAGAGAAAAATGATTGCTCGGTGAATGGATTAACTACATCGGCGAAATCAACTGATGGCATTGCACCAGAAAAGGTAATGAGTCCTGACTTTGAGAATATGGCTGATTGCAAAGCGGTTGTATCTGAAAATCCCACAAATATTTTGGGATTCGATTTGATGATATCATAATTCAATTGAGTAAGAATGCGTGTTGTTCCATAACCCCCACGAGCACAAAGGATCGCATCAATTGAATCATCGTCAAACATGAATTCTATATCAGATATTCTCTCCTCATCGCTTCCTGCCAAATAACCGGCGGTGGATTTTAGTGTATTATCAGCAATCTTAACTGTATAGCCCTTCGATTCAAAGTAGGCAATTCCTCTTTCCAATCGAGAAGGGTCTCTTTGCGGTGAAGCAGGAGAAATGATTCCAATTGTAGCACCTGCTTGCAAAGCTTTTGGTTTGATGATATTCATGATTTCATGGAAAGAGTTTGCAGATATGCTCTTGGTACGGCAAGTAATTTTTCAGAGAATGTGAGATGCGCTCTTTCTATGAAAGGATTGTAGCTCATAGAAACGAGCTTATTTAAAATTCTTCGATAATTCGTACTCATCAATTGCACGGTCAATTTGCTATCATCATCCAAATATGCAATTCCAATATCCGCGCTATCATAATATGTATTTGCTCTTTCTACTTGAAATTTCATGAGCTGTTGAAATTCCGGTGTACATATCTTTTGTAGGATATCGGTTTCAGATACATTGAAACGCTTGAGTTCTTTTTGAGGAATATATACTCTGCCACGATCCGCATCTTCTGCGATGTCTCTACAGATATTTGTGAGTTGCATAGCAATGCCGAGATCTATTGCATACTTGAGCGCATCGGGATCTGAATAGTGAAAGATTTCAGATGTCATTAAACCGACAACAGAAGCAACTTTATAACAATAAGTGTAGAGATCATCAAATGTTTCGAATCGATCGAGATAGGTGTCCATCAAAACACCTTCGATCAATTCTTCGGGTAGATTGCCGGGTATCTTGTAACTGTTGAGCGTATCAGCCCATGCCATCATGACAAGCTGAGTCCCTTCATCCAAAGAGTCTTGTAATCTTCCTTCATATACATCCTTAATTGCAGATCTCCATTGCTCAACTAATTGAACGGTATCTTGCATAAGAGATTCTTTGGGTGCATTGTCAACCAAATCATCAACATATCTGCAAAAAGCATATACAGCATAACATGCTTTTCTTTTTTCTTTTGCTAAGAAAATGGATGCAAAATAAAATGTCTTTGCATGATGATATGTCACATGTTTGCAATGCAGATAGGCAGATTCTATGGATGCATGATTATTCATGAATCAAAATCCTGCGGAAAAACCGAGACGTACAGTTCTGCGTGTGAGATAACGCGCAGGATTAAATTGATATGGTGAAAGCGGTGCTTGCAAATCAGGATATAGTGGATCATTCATACCGATTGGAGTTGCATCGCCATATTCATATGATCTTCCTGTGACCGGATTCAAGATTGTTGAATTTTTGGTATCAAAGAGATTGATGACTTCGAGTGTCAAAGTAATTGGTGCGCCACCGATGCGAAGTGTTTTTTGAACATTCAATTCAATCCACCACCATGGATCACCGATTGCGCCAAATGGTCTTTGTTCATCAATCCGATAAACTGGTCTTCCATTGTCAAGCACTTGTTGTTTGCCTGTTGATGGATCAATCACGGGAACTTGTGGCGTATAACGCATTCCTGATTGATAAAAGAATCTAATGAAAGCATTGAGTTCATCAAGGCCCTCAATTCCCAAGAATGGTTTGCCTTTTCTTGCACTGAAATTAGCAGTGGCATTCATTTGTAATGGTCGGTCCCAAGGCATATAATCTTCAGTGATTCTTTCTGATGTCAAGCCTCTGTCAACAAGTGCGGCTTGTTCGGCAGAAGAAGATTTTCCGGTTACTACTGAATATGTTCCTGAGAATACTCCTGTGAACCAATCGCTGATGCGTTTTTTGTATTCGATTTCAATTCTGTATTCTGCGCGATGTCACATAATCAAAAATGTCTTTATAATAAGCCGTGATCGTGAGCACATCATCTTCTGTCAATTGATTGCGAATACCCAATTCATAGCTGATGGTTGTTTCAAAACTTAGATCGGGATTGCCATAACGCTGAAATGAGGAGCCAGCCGCTTGGGGTGACAATTTTGCATAGACAAATTGCGGGCGAGGAAGTTTGTTGAAATGACCATAACTGAAAAACAGCATTTGATTTTCCGTGATGGGATGAGAAACGCCAAGACGTGGACTAAGGCGTGCTTTCCATCTTCTTCCGAACATGCCGAAAGTTCCTTCGCGATATGAGTTTCTTTGATTGTCGGTGATCGTCGGAATATTCTCATTTTCAATTGCTTCATCCACCAAAGCTCCAGGTGCCCAGAGATCCAATCGCATTCCATAATTGAGTATCAATCCCTTGAATGAGATATTGTTTTGCGCATACAGTGCGCCGACTGTTGCATTGGTTTTGAAAATGTCATTATTCAAGCCGAGGGGACCAAGCCATGGAGAAAATATCTCGGCTTGTTGCAATTCCTGAAAGCGAAATTCGACACCAGTTTTGATTTTGTTTTTTTCAGAGATTAAGGTCGTAAGATCCCCGCGTACGGTCCATTCATCCATATAATGTTCGCGCCAGATGAAACCATTGCCTGCATCAAAAAAACCATCACCCGGAATAATGCCAAGTCTTGTGCTATCACCGGTATCATAATAGTCAGCCGGAATCTGAGGAATGTCTTGTGGCTCTCTATACTCAGAGAAAGATCTTCCATTTGCATCAACTTTCAAATGTGTGAAGAAATTCGACACGCGAATTTCATACAGCGTTGATGGTCCGAGTGAA
>JBEEPK010000096.1:0-5833 GCA_041191145.1 Bacteroidota bacterium | reverse complement strand
CTTGGAACATCTGTCTCTTGTCCAGGCTCTGTCCATCTATCAAGCGTCTTTGTCATTTGATTCCATGAGAAACCCATATTTCCAACAAGTCTCTTTCCTGCATCATCATATATGGTATTTCCAATTTGATACACGAATTGCGTTGTGAAATCAAAATTATCATAACGGAATGTATTGGTAATTCCACCAAAGAAATCTGGATAATTTTTTCCGGTCGGAACGCGCCATGTTGCATTCCATGCAAGAGGCACTCCGAGTGAATCGCGTGCTTCTTCGAGGGCCAATGGTCTGCCATTCAATCCATTGTTTTGAATAGGCTTGCCATCTGCTCCTGCAACTGTTGTTGGGCGATAATAGACAGGTAAACCTGTTTCAGGATCAACACCGGCTGAGCGTACGATGAAGAATGATGCGAATGGATAACCAACGATTGCTCTGGTTTCGCCAAAGCCCAAATCCACACCATCGGGATTTGTGATTGTGCCAAGTGAAATGATTTTGTTCACATTATATGTGATATTGAAGTCAGTGGTCCATTCAAATTCAGGTGTGCTGATGTTTACGGAACGAATATTGAATTCTATGCCGGTATTGCTCATTTCACCAACATTATTTATGACAGAGCTGAATCCGGAAGAAGAGGGAACTCGCTCATTCAAGAGCATGCCATAACTCATACGATCATAATAACCGATAGAACCTGAAATGCGATCATTGAACAGTCCGAAATCAATTCCCAAATCAAGTTGTCTTGATGTTTCCCATGTCAAATCACTATTGGGTAATTGACCCGGCATTGTGCCCGGATTGCCATTATAATTGCTACCTGTGCTATAAACACCTTGCCATGTGAAGTCACCAATTGCGGCATTTCCAGAAATACCATAACTCGCACGAAGTTTAGCGAAGGTAAGAACATCATTGCCTTTCAAGAAATCTTCATTGGACATGATCCAAGCGAATGAGCCTGCGGGGAAGAAACCATAGCGATTGTTTTCACCGAATCTGGAAGAACCATCGGTGCGGATGCTTAAGCTAAACAAATAGCGATCCATCAATGTATAACTTGTTCTTGCCAAATAAGAAATCAAACCAAATTCAGTGCCGAATGCATAGCCATTTCTGACAGATGCAGATTGAGGCGTTGTGAAATAATTATTGGGGAATGTATTACCTGTTGTTCCAAGATCTCTTTGCTCGGATCTTTGAGATTCCATACCACCAACAAAAGTCAATTGATGATCTTCAAGATCAAGTGCTTTCCAAGAGAGAATTGCATTGGTTGTCCAATTCACCACTTGCACTCTACGCTCTTCGGCAGTTGGATCTGCTGTAATCACAATTGGTGCGAAACGATCTTCGCGTAGACTCATGAAATCCACACCACCGGAGAAGCGAATATTGAGATTATCAGCAAGATTTACTTGCGCATAACCATTACCGAATAATCTCCATGTGGTTGCGAGGAATCTTCTATTTTCAAGATCTGCAACAGGATTCAAACCGGTTTGGGGTCTCCAATATGCACCTGTTGAATCATACACAGGGAAGATAGGAAGAGATGCGGAAAATGCATTACCGAAACCACCGGCCCATGCGGAATTCACACGATTGTTTTCTTCACGATTGGCATTGAATGAAACACCGATATCTAACCAATCATTTGCTTTTTGATCAAGCGTGATGCGAGTATTAATACGCTGATAATCATTACCAACAATAAAACCTTTTTCATTGAAATAGGTTGTATTGAAATAATACTTCGTTGTTTCACTACCACCGGAAATCGTCAAATATGCTTCTTGGGTATTGCCGGTGCGCAATGTTTGATCGAGCCAATTTGTATTCGCTGCTGTCTCACGAGTGAAACCTTGTGGCATGCGAGTATTATTGATGATGTTCTGCCATGAGGTTGATGTATCAATCATGCCTTGTACATCTTTCCAAGACTTACCTTTATTTGGAGCGAGTTTTTGCAAAGAGTCGACTACATCATTTCTTCTCGCTTCATAGAATAAATTGATCCAAGTATCACGATCAACGATATCCAAACGATTTGCTTCTGTTTTGATACCTTGTGATACGCCCATGCTAATGCGTGCTACTCCAAGTTTGCCACGTTTTGTTGTGATCAAAACAACGCCATTCGCTCCACGTGAACCATAGATTGCGGTTGCAGCGGCATCTTTTAAAATATCAATGCTTTCGATATCATTCGGATTCAAAAATGATAATGCATTGGAGTTTGTTGCAATGCTTCCTGAACCGAAATCTCCTGTTGTGATGGGAACTCCATCAACAACATAGAGTGGCTGAGTATTCGCTGAAATCGATCCAACTCCACGAACGCGCACAGTTGCTGCTGTTCCGGCCATTCCATTTGATTGTAAAATTTGAACGCCGGGTGAGCGACCCTGCAAAAGCGATTCAAAGCTCGGCGCAGGACGATTCACGATTTCTTCGGATTTCACTGTTGCATATGAACCTGTCACATCGCGTTTTTGTGTTGTTCCATAACCAACAACAACAGTTTCATTGAGTTTCAGAAGATCGGCTTCAAGATTGAATACTGCGGATGCAGTTTCACCATCTTTTACCGTAATGGTTCTGGATTGTTTTTTATAGCCGACAAAATTCACGGACAATTTATATGTACCGCCCTTGCCAACTTTGATGGAAAACGATCCATCTTTTGCCGTAAGACCACCCATCGTTGTGCCGTCTACTCTGACTGTTGCACCCTTGAGGGGATCATTGGATTTTCTATCTGTGATCTTACCCGAAATCATGGTTTGCGCCATGGCAATGATGCCGGAGCAAGAAAACATGAAAGCAAGAAGAAGAGCGTATGGTATGCGCATATAGCTCCATTCAGAATTATGAAACAATAGTTACTCTGTATTTACTTTTTTGATCCAATAAATCCATAATGCACGATATATGCATAACAGAGAATCGGAATCACGAATGAAATATGCAAACCGAATGAATCGGCTGCCAAGCCTTGAATTGCCGGCACAACCGCACCACCGACAATTGCCATATTAAGCAAACTTCCACCTTTATTGGTGAGTGGACCAAGATCCTTGATTGCCAATGTGAAAATCGTTGCGAACATGATGGAATTCATGAGTCCTACAAGCAGCATGGACCACATGGCGGTGCTTCCATTTGAAAGAACTCCCATGGATACAAGCAAAGCCGCTATGAGAGCTTGAATGCCTAAAAGTTTTCCGGGGGCAAATGTTCTCAGCAATGCAGAACCAATAAATCTTCCGATCATGGCACCACCCCAATAATAAGCGATATATCCTGCCGCTTGTGATTCTTGCATATTGGCAATTGTGGGGAGTCCCATGAAATTCACGAGAAAACTACCGATGGCAACTTCACCACCGACATAGGCGAAAATGCCAAAAACGCCAAGTCTCAAACGATTCACTTTCCATACATCGGCATATGTTGATGTGCGTTCGGCCTCTCCTTCCACAGATGCAATGGAAGGAAGATGCAAGAAAAAGACAATCAAACCGAGCACAATCAATGCGAGAGCCAAACCGATATATGGCATTTGAACTGATGCTGCTTGTGAGAGTTTATATGCTGTTTGCTCCACGGCATCCATCTTCATGATTTCAGCCATGGATAATGTGCCGGCAAGAATAAATAAACTTCCAAAATATGGAGCGATCGTTGTTCCAACGGAATTGAATGCCTGCACCAATACCAATCTACTGGATGATGTTTCAGATGGTCCGAGCACACTCACATAGGGATTGATCGCAACTTGCAATAATGCGAAGCCGGCTGCCATGGTAAAGAGAGCCACAAGGAAAAATGCAAATGAAGGAAGAGATGCGGCTGGATAAAACATCAATGCACCAATGCCGGCCGTGAAGAGTCCGATTGATGTACCTTTCTTATATCCAAACTTTGAAATGATGCTCCCAGATGGAATTGCAGCGAAAAAATATCCAAAGAAAAATGCAAGTTGAATGAGTGATGCTTCCGAATAACTCAAATCAAATACAATCTTCAAATGGGGAAGAAGAATATCATTCAAACAAGTGATGAATCCAATCATGAACATGAGGGATGCCATTGTAGCAAGTGGTCCTACATATCCGGATTGCTGTGATTGAGTTGTGTTTGAAGAAGCGGTATGTTGTATCGCCATAGAATATGTCCTTTAAATTCCCGTGCGCAATCTGCCAAGCATGGCAGCACCCACAAGACCTGCATTATGACTGAAATGTGCCTTCCTGATTTCCGCAAGTTGGGCAATCGTTGGCAATGCTCTTGATTTCAAAGTGGAAAGTGTTGTTT
Source organism: Bacteroidota bacterium (assembly GCA_041191145.1). Taxonomy (GTDB): domain Bacteria; phylum Bacteroidota; class Ignavibacteria; order Kapaibacteriales; family UBA961; genus UBA961. Next base: position 1,507 of record JBEEPK010000096.1, on the reverse strand, counting down.
CGAAAAAGATCGGGCATGATTGTGATATTCCACCACCAATCACCACCACGCGCATGTCCAAAACAGCGAGAATCGTTGCAAGTCCAAGACCCAATAATTTTCCTGCTTGTTTCATGCACTGTATTGCGGCATCATCGCCCTCATCAGCACAATGAGATATATCTTCAACATCGAGATTGTTATAGTTGTTGAGCAAGGAATCAGGATGCTTCTGTGCAAATTCCTTTGCCATACGGATTAATCCATATCTCCCGATATGATGCTCTAAAGTACCTGTACGATAGGGAAGTTCATCACCGGGTTCATCATCTGCTCTTATGATGATATGTCCAATTTCTCCCGCGCCGCCTCTTTCACCAGTAAAAATGGAATGATTGATGATGATTCCACCTCCAACTCCTGTACCTAAAGTCACATATAAAAAGTGGGAAGCATTTTTACCGGCACCGAGTTTGGCCTCAGCAAGTGCCGCGACATTCGCATCATTATCAATCGCTACAGGAAGTGTTGTGGCTGATTGCAAAAGTTGTACTAGTGGCACAATGCCCCAACCGGGGAGATTCGGAGGATAATAAATACAGCCATCCGTGGGATTGACAACCGAGGGAAAACCAATGCCGAATGACATTAATTCCGGAAAAGCTTCGGAGATATCATGAATGAGTTTTTGCAGACGGGCAACCATGTGATCAGGACCTTTTTCCGGTTCAGTTGGAATGGAGTCTTGAAACAATATGGCACCATCTTTGGTGGTTACACCATACTTTATACTGGTACCGCCTATGTCTATGCCTGCAAACATGAACAACTCGAGAATTGTCTAAATTCTTGATAGATATATGGTTTCGATTGGGAAGTGCTTGGATTTGACGAGCAAATTTACAAAAAGTTAACTCTTGGGCAATAGTCAAGTTATACACAAAAAAAAGGACATCTCGCGATGTCCTTTTACTTACCATTGAATACTCGTTTTTGCTTTCGGATAGGGGATATGAATTGCTTGTACATTCATGAATCCTTCACGGGCAGGTCCACCCAGTGGGTCGAAATTGCTGAGTGCTTTCATGAATGAAATCGACCTCTTTTCAACCTTTGTGGAAGTACCATTGATGTTCATTCCTTTGGACATTTCATCGAGACCATGCATCAAGACTGTTATGACATTATAGTGTGTTTTGTAATTACCTTTTGGTGCATCAAATGTAATGTTCTTTTTACCAGCATCATAGATGATATTCATGTGGGAATATGTACCCTTTTCATAAGAATAGGTCAATCCATCATCGTGATATATCTGCTGATTGGTGACACCTGAATTTGCCGCATAGACATGGACAAAAAGGGTGTCTGAACTTTTTTCACCTGTATGCTGAATAATAGACTGCATTGGAATGATGGAGCCACCTTGCACGAATGCGGGTAATTTTTCAAGTGGTGCATCAACATGATCTTCAGTACCCGGTGCATATTTACTATCGGAATAGAAGTCATACCATGGCTGTGATCC
>JBEEPK010000095.1:0-5870 GCA_041191145.1 Bacteroidota bacterium | reverse complement strand
CAACTGTATCAGGTGGAACTCCTCCATATCGTTTTGAGTGGAAAAGACTGACTCCCGGCAATGCCAATATTGTAAATCCATATCAAGCAACAACCTTGATTTTTCCCACAATGGCCGGTAATTATGAATTGAGCGTCACCGATTCCAATGGTTGTGTGGATGCCGATACGGTATTTGCCGATGTACGACTCATTCCTGATGCAAATGCCGGACCCGATATCACTGAATGTGTATGCGATCAAAAAGGTGGAATGATTGGAATTTCTGCAAAATGCGGAGTGCTCCCATTTACATACCGTTGGTCTGCATTGAATAATGCTCCACTTTCCGCACTCAGTAGGCTAGATACGATTCCCATTATGGTCAAGGTGAATGAAAATCCAAGTGTTAAAACTAGCTATGGATATATACTCACCGTAACTGATGGACAAAATGAGTCTCGAAGTGATACCGTGTTTTATACACTTAATCCATGTCCAAAAGTTGATGCAGGTAGATCACAATTCATCTGTAGTCCGATTGCACCCTTTAATCTGACTCCAACTATCATCGCCGATCCTACTGATTCACTACGATATGAATGGACACCGAGTACATTTTTGAGTGATCCATATAATCCAAGACCATTGGTGACATTTCCGGACACTACCATTTCTATTACATATACATTAAATGTCTTCACTCCGTTTGGTTGCATTGGTTTGGATACAGTGAATTTCCAAACCGAACAATCAATGGCAATATCTCTGAAAAGAATCGATACAAATAGTAAATGTATATGCCGTGGCGACAGTGTCATACTCAATACAGAAGTGCAAGGTGGATCAGCGCCATATAGATTTGAATGGCTTCCTATCGGGCTACAAAGCAATAGTCCACTTTGTACGGTAAGTCCACTCATCAATACCTTATACACAGTACGAGTTATTGATGCAAAAGGATGTTCAATCTCCGATACGATTTCTGTTTGCGTGGAGCCGGTTCCGAATCCTCGTCCCGCTTCTGATACGACTATTTGTTTTGGAGATATAACGCCCAAGAGAGGTGAAATTGCAACATGCGGTAAAGCGCCATTCACGTATATATGGTCACCGACAACCGGAATAGATGACCCAACCATTCATGATCCTCGATTCTCTCCGGATACATCAACAATATACTCTTTGACTGTAACCGATGCCGGTGGAATGTCTACCACCGCTTATATGGTCATCAATGTTCGACCCAAACTCGAAATGAACATCACCATAGATTCACTGATGTGCAAAGGTGGATCAATTACTGCAATAATGAATCCAAAGGGTGGAACTCCGCCATATACTCCTAATTGGACAATTAATGGTTTGCCGATTGTTTCTATTGACACAATTCTTTCCATTACGGGTATTGATTCAGACTTTGTGATTGAATGCACAATCACTGATTCAGCAAATTGCACTGTGAGTGCTCAACAATCAGTAAAAGTGAGCGGACCCGATTTATCTTTCCCTGATCAAGTATTTGTATGTCCCTGTGATTCTGTCATCATTGGTGGTGAAGCCATCGGAGGAACACCCAATTATCTCTATGAATGGACTGATCTGGATGGTTTGAAACCTTTGGAATTGCGTGATAGCACATTGTCAACTACGATCTGCTCTCCAACACGAAGCAGAGAATATCTCCTCCGAGCGATTGATGCAAATGGTTGTTCCGTGACAAGAGGTGTTTCTGTTGTCTATGATTCCGGTGCAATTCCGGTATCGCTTTCGATACCGAATATCAAAGCACATCCTCTGGAGAAAAAAGCAAGAATTCCAATCATCATTGAACGCTATCCTGACTCTCTCGCATGCCCGCCAAAAGTGATTGATTTCATTATGAAATATGATCCTTGGATTTTTGATCCTGATCCGGAATTATCACATGGAAGAATTCTTGAGAATAGCGTATCAGAAAGAATTCGCACCCTGCGAATCAGAATAGACTCCACTCATGCTTATACATCCGGTGATACACTCACTATACTTACAGGTTCTGCAATCATGGGTGATCCGGGTCAAACCGAAATAATGATTGATTCAATTTCATGGCCTTGTTCCAGAATTGTTTCCGGATCAGCAAAAGGTACATTTGCTTTGGACTCATTGTGTGTATTGTCTGACTCCTCAATACGGATGTTTGATTTTTCAGGTATGCCATTCATGCAGTCAATCAAACCGAGTCCGGCGGAAGGACATTTCACCATAAGTGCGATTCGCTTTCATGGTGAAGAAGTTCAACTCACAATGTTTGATGCTCGAGGGACAGAAGTTGACAAAAAAACATGGAAAGAAAATAGTGCTGATTCAATACCTGAACATGCTGTCTTTGACTATTCAGGTGATTGGCCTGCCGGTATATATAGAATCGTATTGCAATCAAAATATGGTCGTGATTCTCAACAATGCATCATCATTCGATAAGGATTGAAATGAGAATATCCATATATCTGTTGCTATTGTTTTGCTTGTCACATTCCTTGAAGGCACAATATATTCGCTCGCCTTGGAGCTATGGAATATATGGTGGCATGCAACAGTCCATATTCAACGGAACATTCAAAGAATTACCCGGAATGGATAATTGTTGTTCCGGATTTAGTGGTACATCAAATCAATACGATCCATTCTTCGGAATCTCCGTGGAACATGCATTGAACAAGAATATCTCAATTGGTATTTCTTTGGATTATGTGAAAAGCAATGGTGGATACTCGACAATCAATACTATTGGAAATGCTTTATCATTCAATGGAACCGGCTTCGACATCGTTGAAGCACAATCTGAACATCGTGTGAGATTCGCTTTGCCTTCAATTGGAATCACTCCGGCAATGGCATGGAGACCATTTCAATCAGGTTTTGGAATGAAAGCAGGATTTGAATTACGCATGCAACAAGAAGCTGAAAGCTTCGGTGAAGAAGAATTGATCTCTCCAAAGGGAGTGATTTTCTCAGATACAAAAAGTACGATTCGAAATAGTCGCAATGCTACATTCACTCCTGAATCAATGATCTATGGTCCTATGATTGGCTTATTTCATGAATTTCATCTGAACGAATCCATATTCCTAAGACCAGAATTGTCATATACCCATTTCCTCAATGATCCAATCATTTTTGATCCTTCATCAGAAACACTGTCCTTACATGTGCTTCGTGCAGGAATAATGATTGCCTATACTGCAATCACTCCTGAAACTCTTTCCGAAATTCCGATAACTCCACTTCCTGCTATAGAGGAAGAATTACCCTATCAACCAAAGAGACTCAAAGCAACTCTCTCTGCATTCAGTGTGAATGAGCAATCAAAAGAAGAGAATATTGTGAATATCACAATTGAAGAATATTCATCGCTCTTGATGACACCTCTTTTGAATGCCGTGTTTTTTGAGGAAGGTGAGCATACAATTCCGGAGCGTTATGCAACACTTGAAAATTCAGATACACCGCTCTTTGATATTGATTTTATTCATACCCCAAATCATGTTGAAACATATTTGCACATCCTCAATATTGTTGGAAAACGGATGTTGGAAAAACCAAATGCGATTCTCACACTGACAGGTTGTAATGCTGATATTCAAAAAGAAAAAGGAGATAAAACACTATCCCTGCGTCGTGCCGAATCTGTAAAACAATACTTGCAAAATGTCTGGAATATTACTGATTCAAGAATCATACTTAAAAATCGAAATCTTCCTGAAAAACATGCAAATACACAAACTGTGATGGGCGCGCAAGAAAATCGTCGTGTGGAAATCAATGCAGATGATGCCTATATCATATCACCGATCATCACGCTCGATACCATCAGAACAATGAATCCTCCGATTGTACGCTTCAGACCAACTGTTGAAGTTGATTCAGTAGATACATGGCAATTGACTGCAGGAAAACCGGAAAGAGAATTGCGAAGATTCACCGGTAATACAGTCATTCCTCCTTTCATTGATTGGTATATCGGAAGTGAAATGAGTGAAAAACTCATGAAGGATACTTCCATCACATTTCAATTCAAAGCTATTACTTCATTGAAAGATTCTGCAGAAATCAACGGAGAATTGCCCATTGAACAAGTCACATTACACAAGAAGAAAATCAATCGTGTGCAAGACCGAGAGGTCAATACATTTTCATTAATTCTATTCGATGTTCGCTCCAGTGATATCAATAAAGCAAATGCCGATATCATTGATTTCATCAAAGGCTATGTAAAACCGAATTCTACAATCAACATTACCGGCTATACGGACAGACTTGGTGATGCCAATGCGAATCAAAAACTTGCACAAGATAGAGCAAATGCAACTGCGAAATCACTGAATGTGAAACAAAGAGCTGCTGTGATGGCAAAAGGAAATAGCGCATTGTATGATGATCGTTTCCCCGAAGGAAGACTATACACAAGAACCGTTGATGTGATTGTTGATACAAGAATTGATAATTGATCTAGCCATTCCAGAACTGTCTGTCCAAACTTCGATATTGAACCGCCTCGCTTACATGCTCAATTTTAATTTGTTCAGAGTCTGCTAAATCAGCAATGGTTCTTGATACTTTCAAAATACGATCATAAGCTCTTGCTGATAATCCAAGTGAATTCATTGCCTTATTCAACAAATCAGAAGAAGCGCTGTCCAATGCACACCACATGCGAATATCTGCAGCGAGCATATCAGCATTCTTGAATAGATCTTTTCTCTCAGAAAATCTTGTTCTTTGTCTCTCTCTAGCTTTTATTACTCGTTCTCGCACCACTTGTGAAGATTCACCTCTACGCGCATCAGATAAATCACGATAGCGCACTGCTGGAACATCCACATGGATATCAATGCGATCAAGTAATGGTCCTGAGATCCTTCCCATATACCGCTGTATCTGTTGTGTAGTGCATGTGCATTGCTGATGTGGATTTCCAAAATGTCCGCATGGACATGGATTCATGGAGCAGATCAACATAAAATTTGCGGGATATTCCACGCTCATCTTTGTGCGAGAAATGGAAATAGATCTGTCCTCCAAAGGCTGTCGCAATACTTCCAAAACATTTCTAGCGAATTCAGGAAGTTCATCCAAAAACAAAACGCCATGATGCGCCAAACTTATCTCACCGGCTTTCACTACGCCCATACCACCACCAACCAAAGCAGCATCGGATATAGTATGATGTGGACTCCTAAATGGTCGCATTGTGACAAGTGGAATACCTTTGGGTAATTGCCCTGCAACAGAATGAATCTTTGTTGTTTCTAATGCCTCTTCCATGATCATTGGAGGCAATATACCAGGCAATCTTTTTGCAATCATCGTCTTTCCACTTCCTGGAGGACCGACGAGAATTAAATTGTGACCTCCGCTTGCAGATACTTCAAAAGCACGCTTCACTTGTTCTTGTCCTTTTATGTCAGCGAAGTCTATGCCCGATGAATGCACTTGTTCAAATAACCCTTCAATGGAAGATTGATGCGGAGGGATAGCGACTTCATTTCTCAAAAATGAAATTGCTTCTTGAAGCGAAGAGATGGGAATGATCTCAACAGATTCCACAAGTCCTGCTTCTTCGGCATTGTCTTTAGGCATTATTATTCTCTTGATTCCTTGTTCTTTTGCCATGAGTGCAATAGACAATGCGCCATGAATTGGTCTAAGTTCACCATCCAAAGCAAGTTCACCGATGAATACAGTATTATCGAGAGCTTCTTGATCGAGATGACCCATGGCAGTTATTATACCAAGTGCTATCGGTAAATCAAAACCGCTTCCTTCTTTTCTGATGTCCGCCGGAGCTAGATTGACGGTTATTCTTTTGAGTGGAAATGGCAATTCTGAATTCTTGATTGCCGCAGA
>JBEEPK010000094.1:0-24108 GCA_041191145.1 Bacteroidota bacterium | reverse complement strand
GAGCATTTGTTGTCTGAAATCAGCCGATGTATCAACCACAATTGTCGTTGTCTCCGATTGAACCAAAAGCGATGTTCTGAGTCTTTTATCTCTCGAATCTTCGGACATGCACGTAGCACAAGTACAAGCAACGCATGGAACACCAGTTGAGGTACCTGTTCCGAGAATCGTGAATCTCAGCATCAGATATGTCTTTCGGCATGATAGGAACTTCTGACAAGCGGACCCGACTCAACGATCTTGAATCCTTTTGACATTCCGATTTCACGCAGTTCATCGAATTCACTCGGATGCACGAATCGATCGACAGGCAAATGGTTTTTTGTTGGTTGTAGATATTGTCCCAATGTGAGAATATCCACTTCCACTTCACGCAAATCATCCATCACTGTTATGATTTCTTCTTTGGTTTCACCGAGTCCGAGCATGATACCGGTTTTTGTGCGCAACCCTTGAGATTTACATTCCTTCAGTACTCCAAGTGTCCATGGATATTTTCCTTGGGGACGCACTTTACGATATAATCTCGGCACTGTTTCAGTATTGTGATTCAGAATATCAGGTCTTGCATCAATCACTTTTTGCAAATTCTCCATCTTCCCTTTGAAATCAGGTATGAGCACTTCAATGCTGACACCAGGATTCATTTCTCTTGATCGAAGAATTGTTTCCGCCCAAATATCGGCACCACCATCTGGTCTTTCATCTCTATTCACTGAAGTGATCACAGCATGCTTCAAATTCATTTGCTGAATTGCTTCTGCCACATGTAATGGTTCATTCATATCCACTTCCATCGGGCGACCTGTTTTCACGGCACAGAATCCACAAGATCTTGTGCATGTATCCCCCAAAATCATGAAAGTTGCAGTACCTGCATTCCAGCATTCAGCGATATTCGGACATCGTGCTTCCTCACAAACAGTATGTAATGCTTTGGAGCGCATCATAGTTTTGAGTTGTGCATAGGTTTCCCCGCCGGGTGCCTTGACTTTCAGCCATTCGGGTCGACGATTGCTAGGAAGTTCGGTTGGTAAAACCGTCAATTCCAATATGCTTTGTGTATGTGTTTCTGTTAGCATGTATATATCTATGTTGTGGTCTGCAAAATTATCAAATTGACTGCGTTCTTAATCATCCTATGACAGTATATGGCTGATAATATCCTGAATCCATCAATCTGAATGTTTGTGGATATTCTTTTTCATAAGTGGTATTTGGAGAGGTTCCTGCAGCTACGAATACTGTCTTTGCAGGGAGCACATGAATCGAACCTTTCTTATCATCACTCGTATGCTCAAACTTCACGGCTTCGATTGCTCCATTTGAATCCAGCATGCATTCTATCGGACTAAGTTCTTCATAGATGCTGATTCCTTCTTCCAATGCCTCATTCACTTCTTCATGATTGAGTTTATATGCGGGTGACTGCTTCAATTGTTTACGATAGATTAAAGTAACACCACCCCATTCTTTCAGATAGGGAAGAAAATCTGGTGTCTGATTATTGCGCTTCGCTTCATTTCTCATTTCATGAATGATCTTTCCATGTTCAAAGAATGTCTGTGCGGTTATCTTTTCTTCAGCATCATATGTCACATCAAAGTAATCAGGAATTTCTTGAAGCATGGTTTTCGCATGAAGATAGAATTTCTCCACTTGAATCGGATAATATGCTAGTGTTTCTGTTGCTGTGTCAATGGCAGTCAAACCACCACCAATCACTATTGCGGGTAATGACACTTGAAGATTGGCCATTGAATCCATTCTTGCGGCACCTGTCAATTGCAATGCCATCAAGAAATCAGAAGCTTTTCTCAAACCTCTGCTAAGATTATTTTTCATGCGAATGAGCGTTGGTTTACCAGCACCGGTTGCAAGAGCCACATGCGTAAAGCCTAGTTTCCAAGCATCTTCAATAGTCAGTGTACCACCGAATCTCACACCATCAAGAATCTTGAAATTCTTTCTTCTTTCGAGTAATAATTGAAGAATGGTGAGGAAGTTTTTATCCCAACGCGATGTGATGCCATATTCACTCACACCACCAAATCCGGATATGATTCTTTCATCCAATTCACGCTCAATCGTATCCTTGAATGAAGGAAGTGGATCGCCTTTCTTCAGATCATATATATCAAGTGCAGATTCGATTTTCAAACCTTCCACTGCGACGACTGCAAAACCCTCATTGAGTAGATAATGAGAAAGAGTATAGCCGGCAGGTCCAAGTCCTACAACGAGAACTTTATTTCCATTATATGGCAAAGCATATGGTCTTTTCACATTCAGTGGATTCCACTCCATTAGAAGTGCATAGAGTTCGAGTCCATCTTTCAGTGAAAGAATATCTGACAATACCGAAGTTTCAATCTTTGGAATATTAACCGGTTCTTGCTTTTGGAAGATACATCCTTTCATGCAGTCATTGCAGATTCTGTGTCCAGTTCCGGCGCACATCGGATTATCCAGCATCACCATGGCAAGCGCTGCAAGAGGATATCCTTCTCTACGCAGAAAATGCATTTCACTAATTTTTTCATCGAGTGGACATCCTTTGGTTTCAACACCAAGTGGATTTTTCTTTATTGAACCATCTTTCTCATGAATACCTTTCGAGCAGGAATCTTTCTCTCGCTCATGGCAAATCATGCAATAATCGATTTGTTTTGTGACTTCTCTTCTTGTCCCACGACGATCTGTCAATGCAAAGCCATCACGCTTCCGATGATGATGTGCATCATATGTAGTGATGCCATCTTTATCGGAAACAATTGCATGTTCCAAATGATCGAAATCCAATTTCTTTCCTGAAAATTCACTGATCCAATCAGAGATCATATTCTGTTCTCTCATTGAGAAGTACAGAATCTCTGCTTTATCAAGTAAATCCTTTTGTTCCTGATCTTCTGACATCAATGCTATGACAATTGCAGAAAAATCCAACTCTTTGTCATTGGAATGTTCAAGAGACAAAGCATTCAGCAATTCAGTAAATGCTAAATCGATATCATTGATTGCATTCTCGCCAAGTGTTTGACCTCTTCTACGTATCAATGCTTTTTTTGTAAAGTCTGCTTTAGCGCGGATGACTATTTGTTCTTTTTGCAGTGCTGACTTTATAGAAGAAAAACCAATTGAATCTGTAATGTGATTCTGCAAATAAGACTCGAGTACAATTGCTATATCGATCAATATCTGTGATAGGCGAATTCCGGTAACATTCAGGATTATGTTCTTGCATATAGCTCAGAAATGCAGTGTGATGATGAGCTGCGCTGAGTTGTATATTCATTATTTATAATTCACGATTGATTGAACTGAAGTACCTGTTCGTATGAAAAAGACACCAAAAGGTTGATCCTGTAATATGTTTCTCATTTGATCTGGATGGATTTCTTTTGCAATTAAGACACCATTTGATGAATAAATATCTGATGTTTTTACATCATAGAAATTATCATCTCCAATTGAACTTGTTCCTTGTGAGCGATAGACAATCAGATGGAAATCTTCTATTGTTATTGGACCTACACCAAAGTCATTAGGTAGAATTGTATAGCTCTTCTTTGCATCACAATTTATGCGTAGAGCCATTCCACCTTTGTCCGTAAACACCACGGAATCTATACCTGTTCCCAATGGATAATCCCATGAGAACTTCATCCATTTTTTGTCAGCTTTCCATGGAGTTACTTGTACCCAGAATGTATCAGCAATGGATAATGGTTCTGTATTTCGAATATCACGATATGAGAACATGTCCACATTGCTCGAAAATGATCCATCTTTATTCATATCCAATATTGATACGATATGAGCACCATTAATAGGATGTAGAGGTGGTAATTCCTTTTCTCCAAGCGCTGCATCTATTCCATCAGTAGCACCTTTGACAAATCCAATGATAACCGCAGGCTTTGTACTGGATGTATTGTCTTCATGAGTTAATGTAAAGACTTGTCCGAAAATCAATGTTGGAAATAGAAATATACTCATCATTACGTATTTCACGACGATTCCTCCTGATAGAAATATAGGGTAACAGAGACGAACTCTGTTACCCTATGGGAATTCAACAATCTAAATGATTATCTGTTGATGATGATGCGTTGTGTTGTAACTACGCCATTGACATTTACAGTCATTGTGTATGTACCTGCTGCAATTTCATCTGTATTGATAGCCATTGAGTTGCCATTGAATGTTACATTCTTAACTGTTGAACCGAACATGTCGATAATTGCAACATGTACTGTACCTGCAGTTGCAGTGCGAACATTGATCAATGATGATGTTGGATTTGGATATACTTCAATACCTGCATTATTAGCATCTTGCTTAGCAAGTCTGATAACTGTAGAATTGTTTACAACCAAATTTTGTGTTGCACTGATTGTTCCAAGAACTGCACCTGATTTAGCATCGAATGCAGTATATGTACCATTCAAACCTTGAGCTGTTAGTGTCATTGGATATGAAACGCCTTGAACACGAATTGTCATATCATTGCTGTTAGTTGCATATGCATTATTTGCAAAGCGAACATCAAACATGTCAGCAGCAACAACTGGTGGCAATTCAAATCGAGCAGGATTTACAGATCCATTTTCTGATACACGAAGTGTGTTTGATCTACCTTCTTTATCAGCAATTGTGATTGAACCAAGGTTCAAGTCAGACTTAGGAGTAGCAACAATCTTTGGCAAGCCGGATCCTTTCACACGATAGAAACCTTCGCCATAGATCTTGATCCAATATCCCAAGCCAGGTACAACTTCTGAAGTTGCATAGTAACCACGATCAGTTGTATAACCATATACTTGATCTTTGATTGCTTCTACAGCACCACTTGACAATTCATAAGAGATGTCATTTACATTTGCGCGAGTTGAAGGTGCACCAACTGTATTCCAACCATCATAGAGATATACTCTTTCGGTTGTTTTGCTAAATTCAGGAACTCTTGAACCAATTTGTGTTGAATCAATTTTTTGACCAAACTTTACAAAGTAACCAACACCTGGTTGAAGAACTTGCTTCTGCTGATATGAACCACTAGCAAATGTATATGGCTCTGTGATTGCATTCGGGAATACTGTCTTCCAAGTTGGATTGGATGGACGCAAAGGCAATGACAAGAAGTTCCAACCTGATTTTACAACAGGATAATTTGCTGATTGTGGCAAACGGTACTCAATGATGAAAGATTTGATACGAGCATCACGAATTGTGAATGAGCGACCATAATCTCCATCTGGAGTTGCTTCACGCATATTTACACTGAAGATTCCACCATTAAGTGTATCACGGAGATACAAATCTGCGCCTTCAGGGAAATCACGAGTATCCCAGTTGATAACAACTGGATAATTGTTTGCACCATTTGCATCAAAGCGGCAGAGATAAACCAATGTTGTATCTGAAGTAAAGTCACGAATATCGCGTGATGTTGAACCTCTTCTGAGGTTTTGACCACTAAATGCATCCATTTGAATATCACCAAGACCATTTGGCGCTACTTCGATACCATTTGCATCTTTTACCCAAGGTGTAAACCAGCGAGCAAAGAAACCTGTTGGAGCGCTAAGTGCATCATATGCATATTCACCAAAAAGGGAATCTGGACCATCAGTTGCTCTGTGACCTGTACCTAATACGAGGTTTGTTGTATCGCCAATTGTTCCTCTTGAGTTTCTAACTGTCAATTTGATACCTGGATCCAAACCAAATTCTGGTGTCTTAGGATTATTATAGAAACCTGGCTCAACAGGATTACGCAAGTGAATGAATGTTACGCGCAATCTAACTGGAGAAACTTTCGCAGATGCTGAAGTAACAGTGATATAGCCTGTATAAATACCTGCATATTCTGCATCACCATTTCTCAATTCGCCCGTTCTTACAAAGATTCTAAAGCGCATCGGGTCTTGTGATTGTACAATTTGATTACGAGCATCTTTCAAGTTTGGAGGAACAGGTCCATTGATACCATTGTCAATAAAGTCAATGTCACCATCACGGCCAATATTTCTGATTCCAGGTGGAACAAAACCGGGCGTTACAGCCTGGAAGAACAACCATGGTGAATCTGAACGAAGGTTAATTCCTGTGAGTCGGCTACGAGGTGTGAAGTTATAGAGAATAATATCTCTAAATGCATCATCACCATTTGTAGATGAGTCAATAATAATAGGCTTTGTCATTTCCCATACTGATCCATCAGCAAAGTTTGGATCTTGACGAACTTGATCCTGACCATTTCCTGTGAAGTCACGGAATGAAATTTGTGGAACCGCGCCGACATTCACCCAGATCAAACCTGGACGGCTTGGATATTCAGGGAGAAGGTCAGATGTCATGCTGATACCACCAAGACCGATAGAATCGCGCTTATCTTTACGATATGTTTGATCACGGTATGGATTATCAGCAGCATTGTCTGCAACAAGTGGGAATGGATTTGTATAACCAATGCGAACATCATTGTAAGTCAATGAATCATTGGAGATATACAATGCAGATTTATCAGCACCATTATAGATTGTTGGCTGATTTGTCAATTGTGATTGTGACAATGTAACCTTCATACGAAGATACATGAGCACTTGATAGCTACCATCTTCTTCAGTAACAGGAAGTGGTTTTGTTGAACGACCTGTGATATACATTCTTCGGCCATACTTTGTCTCGGCACTAAGAGCACCGCGGAAATATACGCCATAACGAGTCTCATCACTTACATCGTCAAATTCCAACTCAAAGCCTTTTGCAAGTGCATTGGTGTCAGATCTTTTTGGACCGGTGAATTGTGCACCAACCGCTTCAAATACGCGACCATCATACATCACTGAAAAAGTGAATGAATAAATAGGACCACCGCTAAAGCGCTTGTCAACAACATTTGAAGAATCATACCATAGATTCTTCATAAATACCGGGATTAATACTTCGCGAACGCGATCATCCGCATAACCCAACCAGATTCTTCCATCAGAGTATAAATTACCATTGTAATTATTGTCTCTGCCTGTGAGACTAAGCACAGGAATGTCAGCCTTTGGGATTGCAGCAAAAAGGTTCAATGAACCCATTAATGCAATGCACAAGGACAGAAAAAGAAGAGCCGAATTGCGTCTCTTACCTCTTGTGTCGGAAGTTTGCATGTGTAACTCCGTTAGATGATACATTAAAAATTATTATTTGTTATTTACTGTCTATGTATTGTACGTAATCGCTACCAAGTTTAAAGGCTTTTCTTCTTGTGATAGCCTTCGTTAATTCATTATTCGGACAATCCGACTCAATGAATCGACCAAGAATATCATAGTAATCCGTGCATTGACTCTTTAAAGTATCTGATTCAACTATTGAACTAATAACTGTATCAGGTTTCTTCATTCTTATAAGCTCTATTTCACTTTGCAATGAATCCATCTTACTTGAACAATCACATTTTGAAGACTTAGTGAAAGTTTTCAAAATATGTGAAGAAGTATCTTCAAATATGTGAAGAAGTATCTTCAGTAGTTTGTATTTCTATATAATATTTCACTTTTGCAAAACCGGAAATACCTCTTTGAATTTTAGTGAAATTCAAAATATCTCCGTTCTTCATTGCCTTTACATTATAAGTACTATCAATGTCTATTGACAAAACTTTTAATGAATCAGTGACATTGTACTGCAAAGAAACGGTATCGTTCCCACTGGCTTTCCCAAAAATCAAAGATCTTGAGAAACCGTATTTATTGCTTACTTGATCATATGATAAGGTATCCTGGATATTTGATTCACCTGCCATGGTAATCTTTGTTTCAATTGAATCAAGCACTCTGTTGGACAGAGTAACATTTGAATCAATCTCAACATATCTTGGACCTATTCCAAATTCAAAACCAGGATCAAAAAATGCAATTTTTACATTAGTTGTATCAGTACACTTTGAATCAATCCACTCACCTCTTATTGCTACAAGAGCTCCTTCACCAATTAAATTTGGTGAATTTTTACCGAGTCCTGTATAACCTATTACTTCAGTAAGACCCTTTTCAGGATTTTTAAAAAAGAAATTGGCTTGTGGAATAATACTGCTGATAGTACCTGTTCTTAATGCAGCTACTATTCTGATCTTGCTTGGATTATATCTTATAGATATATCATATGCTTGCAAGCTGTCAATGCTTTCCAACTTGGTATCAATTGTCAAAGTAAATTCATTCGTATTTGCACCCAGACAATAATTGCTTTCATGTCTGCTATTCAAATCAAATGAAACTGTGCGAGATATTTGACCCCACATTGCCATGTTGCCCGCAAAGAAAGCGAGCAACATAGCGACATGTGAGAATATCTTCATGCCAATCTATTATCGTTTGATGATAACAGTATTAGCTGATTTCAATCCATTCTTCATTGTGATTGTATAGACACCTGCAGGCTTTCCTGTGAAAGCATTCAATGTCATTGTTTCTTGATTAATAGAGAATGTACCAATCACTTTACCATTCACATCAGAAACTGTCATCACTCCACCTTTAAATTCAGCTGGAATAGATACCATTACTTCTTGATCAAATGGATTTGGATATGCGGCTACTGAACCGGTTACACCAGATTCTTCGCCGATGATCTCTTTACCAAGATTAACATCATTAACAATCACTTTCTCAGCGACAAGTTCTTCGTCTGAATCAATCTTGATAAACGCGATTGGTTCTTTAACGCTAGAAACATAAGGTGCTGCGAAGTGAACTGTATTATCATCATTCGTAATCAAATTGCCTGATTCTGAAGAACCAAGTTCTGAAGTAATAACTTTTCCATTGAATGTAATGGAGAAAGCCAATGCTTTATTTGATTTTGCTGTTGCATAAACAGGTACGATTTTTCCATCATTTGTCATGACAGGTGTACCAAATGCAATTGGTGATTTAGATTGACTGCCAGCTACAACCTTACCATATGAAGGAATTGTATCCCACATCCAAGGAAGTGAAGGTACGCGACCTGCATTATAGTGAAGAATAAGCGCTGCATCCAATGCTGTTGCTTCGAAATAAATCAAACGCAATGGACCCGCATCTGGAGGCAATGTTGTCAATGTTTCTGTTGAGTCCCAAAGAATACGAATACCTGTTGTATCCATATCGATTGGACGCTTCCAAACGCGAACATCTGTCAAATTGTCCCATGAGCGTGAGCTGTAATAGTAACGACCATTGTGATTCACATCAGCATGGTAGTTATTACCAAATTGCAATGTGTCTTTACGAAGTGAATCTGGAAGCGCTGCATCATTAACCAACCAACGCATAACCAAACGAGCATCATTTACAGTCACAAAACGATTTTGTGGCATGCCTGCATGCTTGCGTGTACGAAGTTGTGTAAGATCTGCATCGCCATCACCCCAAGTTGGAACTACAAAGCGAGGAATACCGCTGAAAAGAATGCGACGACCTTCTGAAGATGAAGCTCCACCACTTGGGCGCCATCCATCTGTCAAAAGAAGTGAAGTGCGTGATGTTTGAGGTGCATTATATGTCAAACCATTCAAATAGTCTGAATAAATCGCAGGATTCATTGTACCAAGATTTCCTTTAACACCTACTGAAGCACCTTTAACATTTACTTCACGAGCGGTTGTCAATGTATTGTTTCCAACATCACCATATGCAAATTCAATTGCACCAGCATAGTTATTTGGATAACGCTCATCAACACCTTCATAGAAGATAGCTTGGAAGTTTGCTACAGAGTTAGGAAGTGTTCTATCCATCACATTCAAGTTTTTCCACTGAATGATCAAACGACGATTTGGATATGAACCTACAACTACATATGAAATCTCGGAATTCATATAGAAGCCGTTCGCTGAAGGTACAGTTGGCTCATTTCCAAAGCGATACATGTGGTCACCCCAGAATGGAGCAACTACATTGAAAGGATAGGAAGAACTATTCAAGAACAATCCTTGTGGATCCCAGTTTACAATTGGTGTAAAGATTTGTGGGTCTGAGAAAGTTGTGAAACCGTTCACATTGATCCACATATTTGTTTGCTTTGTTCCACCAAAAGTAAAATCAAAGTTCATTTTGTTAAAGTCAATAGGATAGTATCCATTGTCTCTATCAGCACCAATTTGGAATCGTGAAGTAAAGTCAACAGGACTCATTGGAATTGAACGCTGATATGCTTCAAAACGAATAGTCTTGAGTGAAGTACCTGATACTGGCCATGAAGTGCTCAAATCTTTTGAAGTTGAAGCAGTTGTTTGATCAGACCATGACAAACCATTAATCCATTTTGCTTTTTCATCATCATTGATACCAACAGCTGCACCAATTGCATCCGTTGACAAGCCTGTGAATGCACCATATGCAAATTCAAAATCTGAATGTTTATTGAAATTCAAAGGATTACCTGATGCATCACCTGGAAGATTTCTTTCATAGAAGGTAACTTGGAAGCTACCTACTCTTCTTGGATCATCAGCATTACCTTTAACATTAACATTCAAATTTTTCCATTGAATAGTCAATCTTCTTTTTGGTGCTGAACCCCAGACTCTCCAAGTTACTTCAGATGGAGTAAATCCAACATCTGAAGCTGTACGAACCACATGGTCACCCCAAAATGGAGCTACCACCATTGTGTTATTATCACCTTTGAACAATTCAGTTGCATCCTTAGATACTCCTGCAATGCTGTTCAAAGCAACATAACCATTGGTTGTGATTTGAATACTGTTAATGGTGTTACCGGCATAATGAATATCGAAAGGAACATCATTTGTACCTTGACTACCAACTGACAAGGAGAAATCTCCTTCATCATTTGTACCGTTGAAAACCACCGGAGTACCACCTGTCAAATCTTGATAAGGGAGGTCTACGCGATATGGTTTTAAATAATAAGTGCTCAAAGAGTTTGGTGCAATACCATAATCGATATATAGCTTGCCTGAAACTACTTGTGGAGCATCGAATTCATCAAATACTCGTTGTGCTGTTGCATACTGAGATGCGGAAGCAAGCAGTAGCGGCGCAGCAAGCAACGATATACTTTTCTTTATAAAATTTCTCATTGTTGTTTCCTTTTTTTAACTGAGTACCCGCCTCCCATTTGGGAGGCGGTACTTAGTATTAAACTTATCTTGCTACTACTACATTTCTAATTACGATGTCATTACCTACAGTCAACTTCACTGTATACATACCTGGTGCAACCGGTGTACCATTGCTGTCTTTGGTATTCCAAGAAATATTGGATGTTCCAAGACCAAGGTCTGAAGAGAATGAGTTAACCATATTTCCAAGCAAGTCAAACACTTGAACACTTACATTCTCTCTTGAAGAGGTTACTGCAAAGTTCACTGATTCATTTGCCGGATTTGGATTTGCTTCTGATACAAGTGTCTGACCCATAACTGAAGTCGGTTGATCTTCATTTACATTACTTGCATGATCATAGAGGATCACGAAAGAATTGATAAAGTCAGGTTTGATTGTAATCTTGAAGTCATCGCCAGTTGCTTCTGCATCAATCAATGCACTCTTCTTACCTGTACCTGTAGCCATGTCATATTGGAAGTAGTTAAATGAACCACCATCCATAATTCTCCATGAACCACCGCTTGGATTGCGTGTTGCATCTGTGCGTGTAGGTACTGTTGACATCTTCCATGTCAATGTTACAGGTGTTGCTGGTGATGTATTACCAAGCTCTGCACCTGACTGGAAGCGTGCTTTGTACATTGTGCGTGAAGAATCGCCTTTGATCGCTGTTGGGAAAACATTGCGATGCATACCGTTTGTCTTGATAATCGTCCAACGAGCATCAAAAACATCTGTTGGTGGGAATGGAGGTAATTCGAATTCGCAATAGTTTGCATCGAGTTTACCTGCATCCGGCTCTTTTTCACCTGTTGTAGCATTGCGTGCTGTACCGAATTGAAGGTCTTGATAAGCACCTGCATTATTCTGTACACGGATAGTTGTGATGAAGTCTGTTACATCAGAAACATTGACCTTGAAGGTATAGAATGTTTGTGCATCACCATCATCTGCTTTGATACGGATAGTAACTTTACCATCTGTGATCAAGCTAGAAGGAATGTCCAAAGGTCCATTTGACTTAATGATAACTTTGTTATTCATTGCTGAAGCTGTATCAGCTGCAGTTCCATTAATAACAGAAGGCTCAATTGTCAAATTGCCAACCGGAGGATCAATACTGATTGTAACTGATTCTTTTGCATCTGCAGGAATTTCACGAAGAAGATCAATGTCACCTACTGTGATTGTGTCTTCATAAGCTTGACCATTGGCAATACAACGGATAGCTGGAGACATAATCGCTCTTGGATCATGATTTGTTTCTTCAACTTCAAGATCGATAACTCTTAGGTCTGTCAATCCACCTGCATCAGTGATGAGAACTGTTACCTTCTCAGCATTTGCACCTTTGCGAGGAGCATCTTTCACACCTGGAGTACCATAAAGAAGACCGCTCTTTGGATTAATCTTCAACCACTTTGGTGTTGTTTTAACATTTGTGAGGTCCCAGTTTCCAGCTTCTGCAAAACATGGATCTTTAGGTACATCATTTCTTGATTCATCTGTGTAAATCAATTCAAATGATTGCTCTTGACCAAAGTTAGGATCGAAATAGTCAATACGCTTAGCGAAATCAAGAAGTGCAGGATTATAATCTACATCTTCTTTAGCCATTGGAAGACTTGTTGTTCTGATTTCAGGCGAAACATTGATGAATACGCGCTTTGTCATGTGAGTTACACCGCTATGACCATCATTAACAACGATTGTAATCATTGTGTCTGTGTTCAATGCGCCATTAACTTTTGCAACTGTTTCTTTTGGTGTCATCATTGTAAGTGCTTGTGCTCTTGGAATGCGAACATTCAATTGACCAAAAGTTGTAAAGTCATAACCATTAGCATCTACATCTGTGTCTGATGCATTTTTGTGAAGATATGAATCACCCATCCAAGATGGTCTTGTTTGTGACAATTCATCTGTTACTTGATCATCTGAGCGAATTGCTTTTGATTCAAATGAATATGATGTGCGACCATAACGGAAATCCCATCCTTCATTTGTTGCTGCATCAAGATCTTCTTTTTCATCATCTGTTTCAAAGTCAACAAAGAAGCGAAGCTTATCTGTAACGTTTGCAACGAAGAAGTTTTGATTTGCACCAGCTGCTGTACAGTTTGCACTTGTTTGTAATGTGTTTTGGAATACTGGTTGGCTATCAATTACGTGAATTGAGAAGCGGTAAGTAATCTTAGCTGCATTGCCAAAGTCAACTGTATCTTGATTTGCATAACGAGCATTTTCAGCATCGTATGATTGAGCATGATAATAAGATGGGTAGAGATAGATGAACTTAGATGTGAATGCCAATTCAAGTTCAGCTGCATCTGTGATAGATGTACCCATCAATGTATTCTTTTGAGCATCTGTCAAATTCAATGCACGAATTGCATCTGTGCCTCTATAATTAGGTGCCCAGTTTTGTGCTGTTACTTCTACATGCTCACCGCCAGGTATTACATATGGATTTGATGGCTTACCATATAACTCTACTCTACCAGTAGCTCCATAATATGGATGCGATGAAGTTTTTTCATTAGGATGTACAACATCACCTTTAAGCCATCTGCGAATACCTGTTAACTTGTTATTTGGATCTGTATCTGGAGTAAATGTACCATTTCCGTTTAGGAACAATGGTGTCCATGTATATTCCAATTGAGTAAATACATTACCGTCTGCATTTGATAATTGTATCACGACCAATTTTTTGACCTGCAGTTGATGCACGATTATAGTTTACATCTTCATTAACAAATACTTTGTCTTTGAATGATGTGAAGAACAATGGATTAACATTTGGATTAGCAACGCTAACTGCTGAACCTGTCCATACTGGACCAGGTACTGAACCATTAATGCGGAAAGAAATACCTTTGTTAATTGCTTCGTTAACGCCTTCTCTCCAGAGAACTGAACGAGAAACCACACGGATGTGATCGCCTGGGCGTACTGGAAGTGAATTGTAGTTTTCACCTGCATAATAGGTTACTGCACCATTAGGAATGGAAGCAGGCAATGTAGCGCGATTGATATATGTTACTTTTTCAGAACCATAGTTATGTGTTCTATCATCATCAAGTTGCATTTCCCATCTTCTGCTACCAAGCGCTGCGCTATCTTCTGAAACAGCATTATCAGCGATGAAAGGAAGAAGTGAATTAGTACCACCATAGTTAGCCAAACCTTCATAGAAGCGGCGAACTCTTGATGTTGTACCTGTTCTTTCTGCAGAGTCAGCTACGAAATCTACACGACCACGGAGATATTCACGAGGATAAACACCATCATTGTCTGTAGTTGCAACATCTGTCATCTGTGTCATGTTAACACGAACATAATCACCAGTTGAGTCATTGATTACAAAGAATACTGATTCATTTAATACCAATGGATCATCATTGTTTGTATTGATGTCTGCACCGTTATATGCTGCTTTTGCTTCGAGGAATAATGGATAACCAACAGGATGTGTAAACTCACCTACTCTGTGATCAACTGCGAATTCACCTTGAAGTCTACGCAATTGCTTCCAAAGAAGGTTTTCTGTACCTGTAGCATAGTTTACTGAATCTGTTGCAAATGGATCACGAAGAAGTCTTCTTACAACTTTACCAGCTGATTGTGAAGGACCTGCAGGATATGTTCTCAAGTTTGAAGGAATACCAACTGCGAAATCTTCAATTGGAGCCAAACGGCGAACTGAGTAATCTGCAGTCTTGATATCTGTACCTTTGTCAAACATGTCATATACCATACCTGCCATCAACAAAGTATCAGGTACTTGACCAATCAAGATTGGTCTGTAGCTGTAGTCCAAACCAGGTCTACCTTGTGAATTTGTCGCATTATAATCAAATGGACCTTGTTCACGAAGATCTGTATATGTTGCTTTGTTCAAGAAACGAAGATGTGTTTGTCCATTACCACGAACAAAGAATGTTTCCTGAATTCCACCACCTGTGAAACCTGGTTGAGCTGTTGGGAGAATTGTAGAAACATTAGCTTCTGTACGACCCCAATAGTTACCACGAAGTGTATCAACTCCACCACTACCTGTACCATAACCACCTGCCAATGTACCTTTTGTATTTGGTGCATCTGGAAGACGAATCAAGAAACGAGCATCATTGTGATGTATAGCATTACCTGCTGTGTGATAGCTTGCAAATGGAATAGGACCAACGATTTCACCGTACAATACTGCACCGGCAAGATCACTTGATGCTACATTGTTGCCATTGATCATTGGACCACCGATTACATCTTGTGCTCTACCAATTTTGGAATGAGCAACATTACCTGTGATCAATGAACGTTGGAAAACAAGTGCCAATGCATAGTTGTCAGAATAGACAGCTGCACCGGTAAATGCTTGATTGTTTTGGATACGGACACGGTTGAAATACAATGAATCTTTTCTGAAGAATCTGTCTTTTACAACACTGTCAAGGATATAAATCGCACCACCAAGACCAACACCGTTTTCACGAAGTCCGGAAGGTGAAGGATTTGTGACATAACCTGGGTGATAACGCTTCACATCAATGAAGTTAGCACCAATTTGTGATGTACCTGAACCCATCAAGCGCTCATCAGGATTGATATCTGCTGAGTTATTGATGAATCTTGTCAACATACGAACATCAGCAGGAACTGCAGATACTTTCTTATTGTCAAAGATTGAGTCATTAGAAACAAATGATTCCAATTTGATTGTACCATCTGATTCAATTGTAAAGTTGTCAGCATCAGATACAAAAAGACGATCTGAAGATGTCAATGGATTGATCATAGCAATAGCACCACCTGATCCATTGATTACTGCATTGTTTTCAAACAATGTTCCTTTAACAAGGTTAAGGTCAGCATTCAATGTATACATAGCACCACCGCCACGTACAAATCTCTTCTCTTCTACAGTAGGATTGATTCCGATTGAACCAACTCTGTTATTACGGAAGTCTGTACGAACAATCTTTACAACTCTTTGCCATGCTGGAACAGGAGGTTCAATGCTTGGCAAATGAATAGCAATAGCACCACCAGAGAATCCTGCAGAATTTCTTAAGAAATTGATGCTGAATCCTGGGCCATATGATTGTGCCAAAGGAAGATCATTGATAAATCCACCGGCACCATAAGATGTCATATTTCTCTTTGAGTAAACAGCTCCACCATGTGCTTGTGCTGAGTTGTCTTCAAAGTCAATTCTACGACCATAGTCTCTGATTCTTGGGAATGGAGAGTCTGAACCACCAATGATTGGTGATGGACGAGGATCTGTATTACCGTCTACATAGATAGCACCACCGGAACTTGCTCTATTGTTTTTGAATCTTGTTCCTTGAAGTGAACTACCACGAATTTGCAAACGACCATATGTATTTTCATGGAAAATAGCTCCACCCAATGCATAGTCTGCATTGTTTTTCGGTGAAAGATATGCTGTCTCTGCTGAGTTATTTTCAAATTCACCATTAATGATCATGGATGTAAATGCACCGATATACAATGCACCACCACGAGCACCTTTTGTACTTAACTTATCTTGAAGATTCAATACTCTGTTATTGGTGAACTTTACAAAGTCTTTTTCACCAAAACGGATTTTGTCATTCAAAGGATTGCTTGTATTAATGCGGATAGAATCATTGACACCGAGACCAATTTCAAGTCTTCTGTATTCATCATTGAAACGACCACCAATATACATAGCTCCACCAAAAGCTTGGTTTTTCCAATCAGTTGGTATGCCATTTGTTGAATCAACTTTTACTCTAGAAGTTGTATTATCTGCAAGAACTTGACGACCACCGATAGTAACTGTATCAACATATGCTACCATTGTACGGTTATTGTCAAATGTCAAGCGACGAACACGACCAAGATATACAGCGATACGTGGATCATCAACTGACTGACGACGAGCATCATTTGTAGATACAGTAGATTCACTTGAAGGCAAACCATCTGTATCAAGCATGTCCAATGCAATGATACTATCATTTTCTCTAATTACTGATCCATCAGGATTGGTAATATTAGGATTTTTGTCTGATTGATAGAAAGTAAGATTCAAACCTGTTGTGTCAGGATATGCACCTACACCATAAGGTGCTTGCATCAAGTTAACAGCACCACCACGGAAGCGTGCCATATTATTTTCGAACTTACAATCAACAATCCATGTACGAGCTGAGAAAGATGTCAAAGCACCACCGGCACCATTAGACATCTTGAGAATTTCTTTGTTCAATTCAATATGAGCTGCTCTGTCAGCACCTGTAAGATTCAAAGTATCATACAAATAGCGATTATCTACTGTAGTATCCTTACGGAAATCTTTGAAAGTTACATTTCTGAAATACGCAGCACGAGCACCTGGCAATACGATGATATGACCCCACTCGCGTGAATAGTCATTTACCGCTTGACCACGGAATACGATTGGTGCTTGAGTAATGTTAGGTGTATTACCACCTCTTCTCTTCCATGGTTGGAAGCGAACAACATCATCATTTTCAAAAAGTCGTGAAGCCATGAACATGATCGCGCGCTCAGGTGAGATTACTCTACCACCTGAAACGAGACCTCTCTCGGCAACATCAACTGTATTACCCAAATTAGAAACACCGGTCATATAGCCGGATGCATTCTCATTGAGTCTAACATTGAAAATCACATTGCGCTTTCCATCTGCAATGCTCAATTCAGATTTGGTTCCGATTGAAACGACACTATTCCCTGTATAATAAGGGCTGTCATTGAAATCATCACCGGCCGCTGGGGCTGTGGAATTGTAAGTTGCTGACATGAAACCGTCAGCTATGATACGACCACCGACTGAGTCGATCATCCTACCATTGTCCAAAAACACAACTTCAGTTCCCGGCTCTATTAGCAGAGTACCGGCAATCATAAGAGTACCGTTGATCTGGTAAATAGAGTCCTTCAAGAAGATACGCACATCATTTGGTGCGATTCTTCCGGAAACTTGTACGCGCGGCTTTTGCGCATAACTGGTGCCAGCCATCAGCAATAGTGCAAATAGCATGGTACCCAGGCGAAGCAAACGTCGCATAATACCTCCGTTTGTTAAATAATAACTTAAAACTGTATTGTTATTGTCAAATTTTATCATAGTTAAGACTTATAGACACTAATATCAGGATTATCATAATCAATTTTCATGCCAACCAAGACGGGCTAACCCCATTTTTGCCTCGGCAGTGTATTCCGAACCGGAATTCTTTGCAATTAATCCTTTTAATAGAGCAATAGCTTTTTCTTTTGCAGTACTTGAACCACCGGCTGATGCCTTCTCATAATTCAATGCAGCAAAAAGAGCATATCTTTCATACATCGGTCCATCTTTTGGACCTGCTGCAGCTTCATATAAGGAAGCAGCTTCTTCAAAATTGTTCGATTCTTCTTTACAAGCAGCCATTCCGGCTTTGCCACCTGCACTCACAGTTGCATCATCACTTCCTGAAGCCGTTTCAAAATATGGCATTGCTTCAGAATATTTGCCAAGATTCAAGAGTGAAGTTCCTGCATATAGAGCTGCAAATGAACCGGCAGATGTACTACCATATTCGCTTACGATTGCTTTTAATCCAATGACTTTACCACCACGAATATTTCGCGATGGATCTCCATCCAATGCTTTCTGGAATTGACCTGTCTCATAATAAGAGGAAATTCTTGACAAAGCTGTCATCGCTTCATCATTGCTTGTCTCTTGCATTCCTGTGTAGAAATAATATCCCAGACCAATTGCCAATACAGCAATCAAAGCATAACCAATGTTCTTGATTTTACCAATCAGTACATCTTGCTCTTGCTCTGTTTCGCGTACATTCCAATCACCTTCATTGGATTCGATCATTTTTTCTGTTTCTGACATAGTATTATAACTTGTTTATATTCATACTGTTATACTGTTAATGCGCGCCCGAAGGGAGTCGAACCCCTAACCTTTGGAACCGGAATCCAATGCTCTATCCGGTTGAGCTACGGGCGCAACTCGCCAAGCACACTCCTAGGAGTCTGGCAAATATAGGACTTTTTGTGGATAAAACAATCCTAAATTATTCCGAAAAGTCCTTTGAATATGTTCGTTCTGAACACATTAGTTCTGTATTAATTGTGGAAAATAGTGTCAGATTTCTTACACAGTGTCATGTATTTTACAAAGTATATTGTCAGGTTTTCCATAAAAAAACCCGATCTGCAATAAGATCGGGTTCTTATATGATAACATTGTGATGGCGTTATATATCAATAATTGACTGTTTTTAAAATTTCATTCTTGATATCCTGTACATTCAGCAGGATTTCGGCTTCTAGAGATTTTGCAAAACCCACCGGTACATCTTTACTTGCAATTCGTCCAACCGGAGCATCTAAAATCGAGAACAGTTCGGAAGTGATGCTTGCTGAAATCTCTCCACCAATACCCACTGTCAGATAATGTTCATGAGCAATGACGGCTCTATTGGTTTTACGGACCGATGCAAAAACTGTTTGGCGATCCCATGGCTTCAATGAACGCAAATCAATCACTTCACATGATATTCCATGTTCCGCATATAATTCATCTGCCGCTTTTAAGGACAAATGAATAGCATTACCATAAGAAATCAAGGTGCAGTCTGTACCCGGACGGCGGATGCGTGCTTTACCAAAAGGAACGATGAAGTCATCATCTGGAAGCGATGTTGAACTTGGACGATAATTGTACAAAAACTTTGGTTCAAGAAACATTGTCACGCCTTTTGAACGAATGGAATTTCTCATAAGTCCAATGGCATCGTCCGCAAATGCGGGGCATACAACTCTGATTCCGGGTATGCCGGCAAAAATCGCATCCAAATTCTGTGAATGATATAATCCACCTTGAATATAACCACCACTTGCAAGGCGAATTGTGATATTCGGTGAGAATTGACCACGCGTTCTCCAATAATCATGTGAACACTCAATCAATTGCTCCATCGCAGGCCAGAAATAATCAGCAAATTCAGCACCTTCTACCACTACTCGGATATCATCACGATAGCGTGTGAAACCATTTGCCGTACCAACGATATAATCCTCGGCAATTGGCGCATTGAAGATTCTTTCATTGCCGAATTCATCCAACATTCCTTTTGGAACATTGAAAATTCCCTGCTTATTTACCGAAGCAACATCTTGTCCCCACAAATACGTATGTGGATTCTTCTGAAACTCTTGCTTCATCGCAATGTTTATGCCTTCACGGAAGGTATACTGTTGGGCATTTGGATCATTGACGAAATCATATTCGCTTGTATCATCATAAGAAACCACGGATTCAGGCAATAAGAAATCAAGATAACTTGAACCTACAGGATCTGGAGCAATCTCTGCGATGTCTGCAGCAGCAAAAATCGCATTCTTGTTTTCTTCTTCGATAGCAAGCAATTCTTGTTCTGTCAAAATCTTCTTCGCTAGAATTGCATTGCGGAAAGCGGGAAGTGGATCACGATCTTTCATTTCCTGAATTTCTTCGGGAGTTCTATACAATTCATGATTGTCACTATTTGAATGCGAACCGATGCGATCACAATCAGCATGTACAAATACAGGTCCCGCACCGGACAATGCATAGTCACGAGCTTCTTTCAATGCACGATAGGAATCAAAGACATCGCGACCATCACAATTGATGATTTTCAAATGCTTGAAACCAATAAAATTATCTGAAACGACAAGATTCGCGGTTTGCTCATGAAGAGGAACAGAGATTCCGAATTTATTATTCTGAATCACGAAGACAACAGGCAACTTTTCACGAGAAGCACCATTGACTGCCTCATAAAAATATCCCTCGGAACATGCTGAATCTCCACCAGAATAGTACACCACTTCATCGCCATTGAATTTCTTTACCGCTCTTGCCAAACCTGCGGCATGCAATGAGTGATTACCCGTACATGATGAACCATTTTGAATACCAATAGATGGTTTCGCAAAGTGATTACTCATGTGTCGGCCACCGCCGGCAACATCACCATCTTTGGAAAGACCATTCAAAATGATTTCTTCAATCGTGATTCCAGCAGAAAGTGATGTCATCAAATCACGATAATACGGAAAGAGAAAATCCTTATTCTGACGAAAGATCTGTCCGAGAGCAATCTGAATACCATCATGTCCGGCGCATGGAGCATGATAAGACCAGCCCTTCGCCATCTTCAAATACAAAGCTGCTTTTTCATCTAGACGGCGTCCCAGATGTTGCAATTTGTACCATGAAATAATTGTTTGCTTATCAAACCCCTTCATGTCGAAAGCACTAAACTGTGCTTTCTGAGCGGGATTGACCGTCTTTTTCGACACAGGTTTTGTCACAACTGCTTTCTTGGCAGTGGGTTTACTCTTGGTTGGAGCTGCAACTTGCGTCTTTTTTGAAGCAATGGGTTTGACCTGTGCCTTTTTCGCGCTCGATGCTTTCGGTTTCATCTCTTTTTTTGTGGCGGTCTTTGCCATAGTGATATCTATCCTGTATTTGAATTCTTGAATTTGTTCAATCACACATACGTCAACCAACCATGATCATTGGTACCATCATGGATGATTTCATTAAAAGCTTTTTGAATGCTCTTAGTCACGGGCCCAACTTTACCATCTCCAACACTGATTCTATCCACCGAACGAACCGGAGTAATTTCAACTGCGGTACCGGTAAAAAAGATTTCATCTGCAGTGTATAACATCGCTCTCGGCACGGTTGTTTCACGAACTTCATAACCAAGTTCTTTGGCCAATGTAATTGCCGTATGTCTTGTGATACCTTCTAAAATTGAAGATGACATCGGAGGAGTGAAGATAACACCATCATGAACGAAGAAAATATTCTCACCACTTCCTTCGCCAACATTTCCATGTACATCCAAACCAATTCCCTCAGAATATCCATTCATGATGGCTTCCATACGAATCAATTGCGAGCTAAGATAATTGCCGGATGCTTTTGAAACAGCTGGTAATGTATTGTTATGCAATCTTTGCCAAGAGGAAACACATACATCCACGCCTTGCTCCAATGCCTCTTTTCCGAGATATACACCCCATTCCCAACAGGCAATGGAGACTTCAATCGGACAATTCAATGGATATACACCGAGATTTTCATATCCACGATATGCTATCGGTCTGATATAACATGATTCAAGTGAATTCTTTCGAACCAATTCTTTGGTTGCCTCACACATTTCATCAATCGAATAAGGCATTTCGCCGCGATATAATTTCACTGATTGCTCAAGTCTTTTCATATGCTCACGCAATCTGAAAATGCCCGTACCCTTCGGTGTTTTATATGCGCGAATACCTTCGAACCAACCTGATCCATAGTGCACCACATGCGACAAAACATGAATAGTTGCTTTGTCCCAATCGACAAATTCACCATTCATCCATATATACGGGGTTTTTGGAATAGCCATTTTTATCTCACTGTAAATATTGTGTGAGTAATTCATTCACCAATCTGGGATTGGCTTTTCCTCCGGATGCTTTCATCACTTTACTGATAAAATAACCCATTAGATTATTTTTGCCCGAACGATACTTAGCAATATTGTCCTCCTCACCTTCCAATGCGGACAATACAATGCGCTCAACTTCTGTTCTATCTGATATTTGCAATAAACCTTTTTCTGCCACATACTTGGCAGGAGAAATATCTGATTGCAAATACTCAGCAAAGACATCTTTTGCGATCTTACTACTGATTTTTTCATCTGCGAATAAATCGACAATCTCTGCAATTCCACTTGGCTTGATATTTTCCGCCTGCATGATGCCGATTTTCTTATCCGACAGCACTTTCAGAATCTCGGTTAGAATCCAATTGCTTACAAACTTAAAGCGCTCTTTGCTTTGAATAGCAAGGAGGGAGCAAGTGTTTTCGAAAAATAATGCAAGTTGTTTGTCTTCAATCAATATTCCAGCATCATAGCCGGGAATTCCATATTGATCCTGCAATCTGAGTTTCATCGCCAAAGGTAATTCAGGCAAATGTGACTGTTGAATATCAATCATGTCTTGACTGACTCGCACATAACCCAGATCAGGTTCCTGAAAATAACGATAGTCATGTGCTTGCTCCTTCGAACGCATCTCTTTCGTGCATTGAGCAGAGGCATCCCATTGCATCGTCACCTGCTGAACTTTACCACCGGATTCTATCAAGGCAATATGTCTTTCAATCTCATAAGCAATTGCTTTTTCGACATTTCGAAAACTATTGAGATTCTTTATTTCGGTTTTTGTACCAAATACAGAATTACCCTTCAATCGCACGGAAACATTCGCATCGCATCGGAGAGATCCTTCTTCAAGATTCCCATCACAAACACCGAGATATCGAACCAATTGTCGCATCGTCACCATATATCGATATGCCTCGGATGCAGAACGAATATCCGGCTCAGACACTATCTCGAGAAGTGGCATTCCAGCTCGATTGAAATCAACAAGCGTGTCTATGTCAATATCATGCAATGACTTACCCGCATCTTCCTCAATATGTATTCTTGTGATGCCGATATCTTTCATCAATCCTTCTTCCATTTCGATGGTCACAGAACCCTCAAAACAAATTGGATCATTGAATTGAGTGATTTGATACCCCTTGGAAAGATCAGGATAGAAATAATTTTTTCTTGCAAATGCTGAAATCGGTCTTATCGAGCATTTCGTTGCAAGTCCAAGTAGAACAGCCATTTCCACATGTCGGCGATTGACCACAGGCAATGTCCCCGGATGTCCCAAGCAAATAGGACACACAGTGGCATTGGGAATATCACTATATCCTGCTTTGCAAGAACAAAATGCCTTTGTGTCTGTCAATAATTGTGCATGCAATTCAAGACCGATGACCGGCTCATATTTTGCAAGGATTTCGGGAGACAATTCTGGCATGCGAAATGTTAACTGTTTTAATCATGAGTAT
>JBEEPK010000093.1:0-8994 GCA_041191145.1 Bacteroidota bacterium | reverse complement strand
ATGCCGATTCATCCCGTGGGAATACTCAAAGGAATCAATTCACCGTATTGTATCAAAGATTTTTCTGCAATCGGCAGTGAATATGGTACTATATCCGACATGAAAGCCCTTGTTGATTCAGCACATGCAAAAGGGATGGGTGTGATCATGGATTGGGTGGCGAATCATACTTCATGGGATCATCCTTGGACAAAGTTACCCGGTTTTTATACAGTCAATACTTCTGGTTCAATCGTGCATCCTCCGGGCACCAATTGGACTGATGTTGCAGATCTGAATTTTGAAAATCGCATCATGCGGGATTCCATGATTGCTTCGATGAAATGGTGGATTAAACAATGCGATATTGATGGCTTCAGGTGTGATTATGCGGATGGCGTTCCTGCAGATTTTTGGAGAGAGGCAATCAATACACTTGATTCCGTGAAATCATCATTGCTTTTTCTTGCTGAAGGCACGAGAGGAGATCATTTTTCAGTAGGATTCGATCTCATCTTTTCATGGAATTATTATTCCACGCTCAAAAGTGTGTACTCTGGTGGATCAGCAATGAATCTGACATCAACTCATGTTTCCGAGTATAATAGCGTACCAAAAGGGAAACATCGATTGCGTTTTACAACGAATCATGATGAATCCGCATGGGACAATTCACCTGTGCAGATATTCAAGGGAATCCAAGGCGCATTGTCGGCATCCGCCATCACGATATTTCTTGAAGGCGTTCCATTATTGTATTCAGGACAAGAAGTAGGACGAGCAAGTAAAACGCCTTTCTTTTCAAAATCACCGATCAATTGGAATGAAAATCCTTTTATGGTAAAAGCATATGTAGAAATGATGAATATATATACAAAGAATGATGTTGCGAGAAGAGGAGATAATACCTTGTATCCTTATAAAGATGCGGTATGTTTCAAGAAGGTATATCAAGGAAAGGAAATGCTCATCATGGCGAATGTTCGCAATCAGCAAACACAAATCTCATTGCCGATTATACTTCAAAACACCTATTGGAAAGATGCTTTGTCGAATGTGAATGATACACTTAATACCACTGTGACATTATCCCCTTATCAATATCGGATTCTCACTCATTAATATCAGTGACTTTTTCCAGCGGTATTTCTTTGATGATATAATCTGCAGTATCTAATTGCTTCACGAATGATTTTTTCATGATTGTAGCGATCCATTTCCCTTTCGCATTACGAATGGAATAGCCGGCATATTGCTGATTGAATTTCTCTTCTTCTTGAATTTCATGAAATACTCTTGCAGTGAAGGCATGTACTTTCAATACCGATACTTCATTTTCAGAAAAACCTCCTCCCATCCATACAATATCGGGTGCTAATTCATAGAACACAGCAGGAACAAATGAAGCATGATTCTTCATGAGACCTTCCTTTTTCACGGATTCTGCATGTGCCATTCGTACATTATTCAAACCAAGTAAATCTATTGTTTTGCCTTTGTAAGTAAAAGCTGTTCCACCTGCGGTCAGCACACCCTGACTAGGTTTAATACCATTCGAGAAAAATACATTCAATTGCTCGGATTGCTCTCTTCCTTCGATTGCAATCTTCCATTCATGGGACAGTGGAGTATTGGTTACAGCATAGACAATCCACCGCGAAGAAAGCATGGTAATCAGCAGCATTCCAACAGTGAAGAGTGTTTCTCTTGAAATATGATGTCTCAATGAAAGAATTGCGCCGAATATTATCAAAGGCAAGGTTGCCTGGTAAAATCTCGACAATTGAAAATGATCTCCACCGGTAAGCAGAGGAATGAGAATTGTGATGCTCACTATGCTGAGCATCAATACATGTTTTTCATCTAATTGTTTCAATGATGCATTCTTCATCTTTTGCAAAACATCTATCAAAATCAATCCGATGATTGGAATTAGCATTGGGATTTGTAGGAGTGTTTTTGCGGTATATTTCATTCCATCAAAGAGATTTGAGATGAAATTCGATGATACTTTTGCATAGTAAGTATTGGGAAGTGGATACCCGAAATAGGATATTCGCCAGAGAATCAAGCAGGTCAAAGTGAAGAGCACTGTTACTATGGGAATGAAATGAGCAATTCGATATTCACCCATTTCTTTGTGTTTGACATAAGCAAAAACTCCCGATAAAACCATTCCCCAGAGCATTGCTTCGGGTCTGCAGAGAATGAGCAATACAAAAGGCAAAACCATATATCCAGTATTTCTTTTTTCAAGAATGCCCAGTGCAATAGATCCAAGAAGTGTTGTCCACAAACCTGTTTCAAGCAAGGAGAGAATCGTCCATTCAATAAAACCCGGAGTGAAGAATATCAATCCAAGAAACAGTATTGATTTCCATGAAATGAATTTCTCTGTATCGATATATCCCCATAAGCGCGAGAGTAACAAGGCAATCATCAATATATTGATAGCAAGCAGAGTATATTCCAGAGGCAAATGCAGTATTGCAATCAATGCGCCGATCAGTGTCCAAAGAAGCGAAGTGAAGCCTTCCACATATTCTCCCCCGACATTATACACAAAGCCATATCCATCTGCGAGATTCTGCATATAAACGAAATAGATCTGTGCATCATCCACTCCAATCAAAGATCTCCCATTGGCATTCCATGCAATGATGGTGCCGACGATGATGATTAAGAGTGAAACAATGAATCTTTTCATGCCTTGGGGCATTACATGCTCAGTCTTTTTTATCAAGAGAATATGCTCCTGGTCCGGTAAGCATGATCATGAAGAAAGAAAGAAAATACATGAGAGCCAATTCTTTTTCACCGAGTGGATCAGCACCATGAACAATGAAAGCCGCGACGCCCATCGTGAATGCCGCAAAAAAAGCAGCATATCTGGTTTGATATCCTACAATCATGAGTAGAGGTGCAATCAGTTCACCTATGACAGCAAGAGCGAGTGAAATTTCGGGTCCCATACCCATGAAACTATAAAACTTAATTTCTCCGCCTGCTGTCAATTTCATGAGTTTTGCCCAACCATGTGTGAGCATCATGAGTGAAACACAAATGCGAAATAATGGAAGGCCGAGATGAGAATAGCGATTCAAAATGGAATCCATATCATTTCCTGAAGATGTTAGAACCAAGGATTATTTGTAAAAATAGCAATCTGTAATTGATTCTGTGTATTCTGTGATGTGATTTGTGACATATAACCCAATTCGGTTCGAATATAGGGCGACCATTGATATCCAATTGCTCCATAGATTCGATCTCTGTCGAATGCACTGCCTGACATATTCATGAAAATCTCATTAAATGCCGAAGCATATACTGCTCCTGTATTCATTGCATCCATGTTCAAGGGATAGGTTGCGCCAAGAAAATATCGGAAGCGGACAGTCATGTCTTTCTCTTCCACAAATCGTTCTTCAAGTCGCACTCTCTGTTGAATTCCCAATGAAGAATATGAATGTCTATGAATGCCTTGTTGAAAGATTCGATGTTCATGGAATGAAGATTCTTCCGGATCAGCAATGATATATGCATATCCAAGCAATACCTGAGATTGATTACTCAATGAAAAATTTAATCCTGTGCGTATAATCAATTGAGTAAAGTCCCCGAATACCTTTCGATCACGATATTGGATTTCATTCCAAATGGAGTACTTATCAGAAATCGGATTATTTCCGATATACATCATCCAATTGCCGATTGTATCTGCTTTCATCATCATCGGAAAACAGAACAGTATGAATAATATCAATCTCATTTTTTAAGGATCTTTCTTGTATCATCAAAAAATACTCTAGCTTTCTTTGCTTCGCTAATTGGTAGAATGGAGATTTTCGATTCCGGAATAACATAGTATCCATGAATACCTTTCACTTCCTTCGATGATCCTTTCCAAACCCAAAAAGGAATATCATTGAAAGAGGTGATCCGAGGAGTATCATTTTCCACTTTAATGGTGAGTTGTATTAAAAGGCCGCCATCTTTATATCTGTCACGCATATTTGCAACAGCATTTCCGAGACTATATGCCACGGGAATTGAGTCGCGATTACTTTTCACATATTTGATTGGTTGCACCACATGTGGATGCATGCCGATGATTGCATCCACTCCTTTTGAAGCGAGGAATTCAGCGGTCTTGACTTGTGATGGATGTTCATATGTTTGATATTCCACTCCCCAATGGATGATAGGAATAATGATTTGCGCGCCAAGTGATCGTGCTTTTACAATATCTTTTTCCATCTGTACATGATCAATCAGATTCACCACATTCGGTTTAGGAACCGGAATGCCATTTGTTCCATAGGTATAACTCAGAAGCGCAATCTTCACTCCTTTTGCTTCGATCATAAGCGGTGTTGTGGAATCATGTTGCTGTTGATCACGGAAAGAACCCGTATGGAGAATGTTCAATGAATCAAGAATATTTAAGGTGCGTTCAAGACCTTTTCTTCCTTTGTCCACAGTATGATTATTCGCTGTGACAAGAATGTCAAATCCTACTTTTTTCAAATCCTCAGCAAATGCATCCGGTGCGGAAAACATTGGATAACCTGAATATGGTTCACCTCCAAGTGGCGTTTCAAGATTTGCGATTGCAAAATCGGCTGAAGCTATGGTGTCCTTCAGAAATTGAAACCAATGTTCATATTCATGTCTTTTGCTTTGTGGATTATATGCAGCTTTCACTTGAGGCATATGCGACATCATGTCACCCGCAAAGACCAAAGTAATTGAATCCACTTTGATTGAATCAGTGGTTCCTTCTTGTTTTGATTCATCCCCTGTACAGGAGTGAAACATCATCATGCTCATCATGATGATGTATGTGTATAATCGCATTTCTGCTCCCTCTATGGTTAATCGATTATTTGATTCTTCAGTATATCGTCCAAGTTTTCCCTTCTTCTGATTAATTCAGCTTTACCATTTTTGATCAGCACTTCTGCAGGACGGAATCGACTATTATAATTACTTGCCATTGTCATTCCATAAGCACCCGCATTATTGAATGCAAGAATATCGCCTTCTCGAACTTCATTCAATTTTCTGTCCCAGCCGAAAGTATCTGTTTCACAGATATACCCAACAACGGTATATAATCTCATAGCTCCATCCGGATTACTCACATTCGTGATATGATGATATCCATTATAGAGCATTGGTCTGATGAGATGATTCAATCCACTATCCACACCAACGAACATCGCTGCGGTTGTTTGCTTGAGCACATTCACTTTCACGAGGAAAGTGCCAGCTTGACTCACGAGAAATTTTCCCGGTTCGAACCATAATTCCAATTCACGACCATATTCAGAGCAAAATTCTTTGAATCTTGCTGTAAGCTTTTCCCCCAATTCTTCAATGTCAGTGGAGTGGTCATCCGGTTTATATGGAACTTTAAAACCACTGCCGAAATCAATGAATGTGAGATCAGGGAAATGCTCGGCTTGTTCAAATAAAATATCCGCGGCGCGAAGGAAAATATCAACATCCACGATATCACTACCCGTGTGCATGTGCAAGCCAATAACATGTAGTCCCGTATTTTTTACCACGCGATCAACATGTCGCATTTGATAAATCGATATTCCAAATTTCGAATCAATATGTCCTGTTGAGATATTGATATTCCCACCGGCCATCACATGCGGATTGATGCGGATGCAGATTGGGACGGTATTACCATATTTCAATCCGAATTGTTCAAGAATGGAGATATTATCGATATTGATCATCACACCTTCTTTGACGGCAAGATCAATCTCTTCCATTGAAACACAATTTGGAGTATAGATAATTTCTTCTGGTGTAAATCCTGCTTTGAGTCCAAGCCACACTTCTTGTATAGATACAGTATCCAAACAAGCACCCAATTCATGTATATGCCTCATGATTTTGACATTATTCAGTGCTTTACAGGCAAAATTTATGCGTGTTTTACATGAAGAAAATGCCTGTTTCAAGCGAGCATATTGTCTATCGATGATATTTGCATCATAGACATAAAGTGGTGTTGTATCATAATTATGTTTTTTTGGTTGTCTTATTTAAATAATGGGTTTAATTTACACGAGTTACGAAGTTCGTGAATTTTTGGGACAATTCGAGGTTCAGACATGGCATCTATAACTCTAAAGTCTTCTCTCATCAAAGGTTTGATGGCGGGTTTTGCAGCAGCGATCATGAATAGTGCTTTGTACTATGCATTCAAGAATCTTGGTGCCTTCCTCCATTATTTCTTCCGTGATAGCAAGTATTGTTTATTTCGTAATTGCATTCTTCACCCGTGATGCATTCCGTATATTTCAAAGAATTGCATGGATCATGCTCCTTCTTTCATTTTTCAGTCCATTCCTCTTCATTCCCGAAGTGCCTGTTGGTTATGCAATTTCGCTCAATATCATGCATATAGTTGTTGCCGCGGCGGTCATATATATCATGAAAAAAAATATACCTTTTTTGCGCTGATACAGTCTTTCTCTCCAAATATGGTAACCTATTCTCACAATGATGTGTCACTGTTAGGTTATTTCTATCATTGTCTTCGAAGCACTTGAATCTACTCTTTTTAATATTATCCATTCTCTGTTCAGCATTGGCATTTGGTCGCGAATTATCTCTCAATCCGATGATTGGGAAAACACCCATCACATTCAACACAATGATAGTTCACAATGGTGACAGTATTCTCATCACGAGTTTCAGGGCTTATATAGTAATTCCAACATCTACAATGAATAGTATTCATCTCTTGGACATGGAGGAAGGACTTGCTTGTTCAATTCCGGATGAAGCGGAAAGCCTGATACTTGGGATTGACAGTATACAAACAGTTAGAACTGATTTCATGGGAGTGCTTGATCCAATACATGGGATGTTTTGGACATGGAATTCGGGTTATATCAATGTGAAAATCGAGGGGACATCTCAAAGATCAACACAAAGAAATCACCTATTTCAAATGCATCTTGGTGGATTTGCTGCTCCTTATCAAACTTCCCTTCCGCTACGAATTCCACGAACCATACCAATCAAGTTATCCATTGATATTGCTCCATGCATGGATGCGCTTTTGAATAATCATCAAGGTACATTGATGTCGCCCGGAAAGCATGCTCATGAACTCATGCGTATTCTTCAACAATCAATCATCATTGAACAATGAGACATATCATACTCATATTATGTTCAATGCTTTTGCTGATGTCATTCATTTCAGTGAACGATGAGTATTTCCCTGAACCGACATATCCAATCGCTGATTCGGATTCACCGATTGTAGCACTTGGACGCGAATTTTTTCATGATCCAATCTTATCGAAAGACAGTACAATTTCCTGCAATTCCTGTCATTCACAATACAATGCATTTGCACATTCTGATCATGCGCTCAGTCATGGCATCGCGGATAGAATCGGCATACGCAATGCACCGGCATTGATCAATTTGGCTTGGTCGGAATCATTCATGTGGGATGGAGCAAGTTTTTCACTTGAAGCTCAAGTGTTGACGCCCCTCACGGCTCATCATGAAATGGATAATTCACTCGATACAATTCTTCGCAGATTAAATAATCAGGCCAAGTATTCAAACTTGGTACAACAAGCATTTGGTGAATCCCCGATTAAGACAAAGCATGTGATCAAAGCTATTGCGGATTTTGAATCCACATTGATATCACGGAATTCTCGCTATGATTCCATGAGATCGCATTTGGTGGAATTCAATGAGCAAGAGCAAAAAGGATATACATTATTCAAACAGCATTGCAATCAATGTCATGCAGAGCCATTGTTCACCACTGGAAAATTCGCGAATAATGCATTACCAATTGATACATCATTGAATGATCTTGGAAGATTTCGTATCACACATGACAGTAATCATATCAGACATTTCAAAATCCCAACTTTACGCAATGTTATGTATTCTTTCCCATATATGCATGATGGTCGTTTCAAGAGATTAAGAGATGTATTGAAACATTATGCTCAAGGAATCAATATGCATGATGAGCATAGGAGCATTGAAAATCCTATTCCATTGAATTCAAATGACATTACAGATCTGATGTCATTCCTTCATGCATTGACGGATCGCACTTTTATTTTTAATCCTGCATTTTCACAAATTCAGAATCCTCAAAGGAATCGATGATGAAATACCTTTTACTACTCGTTAGTGCATATACTGCATTTTCTCAGACCAATCCGATAATCACTTCTTGGTTACAGAATACTACTGTCACCGGAAGTTATTATATGAAGAATAATCCAACAGCAATCAGCAACAATATCAAAGCCAATGTTCAATTGGTGCGATATTCGGATAATAATGTCTATGTATCAACCAATGGCATTCCAAGTTATCCGACAGGACCTTTTCAGGATGGAAATCCTTCGCAAGCACAAAGTCAGAATGGAGTTTTTCGACTACCATTGAAGGCCATAAAGAATGAAGGAACTCCCGTAAAAACCACTATGGGTAATATCGGATTATTCATCAATGGAGTTGCTTTATTTGATCCTCGTGACGGTGTTTCATGGAGCAATGCCCAGCAAAGAGTTCTTGGTGGTCCGATTATGGGAAAAGGCGATGGCGTGTGGAATCGAGATGCAATCGTGGCTGAGCGTTTGGGGTTTGATTGCGCAAAAGGACATCCCGCTATGGGTAATTATCATCATCATCAGAATCCATCCGCTTTCAAATTGGATAAGAAGGTAATCTATGATGTATGCTCACTCTATGATGCAGAAGGACTCTATGCAATCAATCCTGCAGTTCATTCTCCACTCATTGGTTTTGCTTATGATGGTTTCCCAGTATATGGTGCTTATGGATATAAAAATGCTGATGGGACCGGTGGAATAGTCAGAATACAATCAGGATATATGTTGCGTGATATCTTGACCCGTACAGCATATGCTGATGGAACCGATGTAATTGATGGTCCTCCTGTGAGCACTTCTTTTCCATTAGGATATTTTAATG
This sequence comes from Bacteroidota bacterium, assembly GCA_041191145.1. GTDB lineage: Bacteria > Bacteroidota > Ignavibacteria > Kapaibacteriales > UBA961 > UBA961. Next base: position 3 of record JBEEPK010000093.1, on the reverse strand, counting down.
AAG
>JBEEPK010000092.1:0-6435 GCA_041191145.1 Bacteroidota bacterium | reverse complement strand
ATATTCTTTCGCATTCGGATCATTCATCACATAATCCGCAGGCATGAGTTGGAATTGGGATCTTGAGGAATCATAGTGATATGGCGATGATGGCAACCATTCGGTGAAAATCATCGCCATTGTGTTTGGAAAGTCTGCTTGTGTTCCTCGATGAATAAATCGCGCATATGTACCACCTTTAAGTGCATGAATCATCCATTCGGATGGATACTGTACCCCATCTATTTTTTCTATCCCAGCCCAATGTGTAATAGTACTTTTAGGAGGCCATTCAGCATAGGTCTGAATCGCATAGAGATCCACACCCATGAGATTATGTGCTGATTGCTCTGTTCTGAATTGCTTCCACAGTGGGAATACGGCATGGTCATCAATTGGCAAAGTCAGATGTCTGCCGACAATAATTTTTTCGGGTATTTCGATGATTTCAGGATTCACAATTGATTTCCATTACTTGGAGCAGGAATCACCTTTTTATCAGGAATGGTTTGAGCCGTTCCATTTTTCTTTTCCGGTGCTTGATCAAAGCAAGTTTTCTTTCCATCTACTTCATAGCATTCAGGAATCTCTCCGCTATATCGGAAAAAACGATTGTCTGCGCGTACTCCCGGACCAAATCCGCAGTCATTCAATCCATCAACTGTGCGAATATCCAGAAAGCGTTTTTCGATTTGAAATGACAATTTGCAAATGGGTATTCCTTGGGGATTATTCATCGTGAATATTCCCTTATTGCTTTTCAAAGATATTTGACCGGAAAGTCTTCCAATTGCATTAGCAGGTTCGCCTTTTTCAACTTCCATGAAAAAGAGCATAGTAGAATCTGATTCGGGATAGAGAAGAACTGTTCCTCCCGGACCAACATAATCACCATCTTCTTCATCAGCATCTTTATGTATTGCAGAACCAAACATATATGTTCCTGCGAAGCGTGCAGTATGCCTTTTCGCAGGTTCATCAGCAGAAATAGAGATCGCAGAAATCACTACAAATGAGCAAATTATGATGAAATAACGCATGAGTATTCCTTATGTAGAGAATTACCCTACTTCACCCCAAAAGATTGTGCCAAACACTGTTTTTTGAGAATTTTCTCTAGTTATTCTTCAAAAAACGCCATAAAAAAGGCCTGTCTTGTGAACAGGCCTCATTTTCAGTCTTGTTTAATCACTTGTCGCATCAAATGTTTGCCATCTCGGGTTTGCATTCGAATCATATATATGCCTGCCGGAACATCTTGTAAAGAATAATCAAATCTCTCATTTGTGAATGGACCTTGCTGTGTGAACACTTCCTGACCCATCAATGAGAAAAGTGAAATGGATTCTATTCCTGCTGACATCATTCCATCAATGGATATCATCGATTGCGTTGGATTCGGCATGATGCTCAGTCCTGCATAATCGGAATCATTAACTGAAGACAGAATTTCAGTGCTAAGAGGAATGGTATACTCACCCTTCGCAGAAGTCACGCGAAGTCCGGCAGTATAGGTTCCACTTTGATCTGCATTAAATGATACTACGATAGGCCTGCATTCACCAAATGGTAAAGTAATCGGGAAAGTCGGTGGATTTTTCAGTGAGAATTTATCGGAACCAATGATTGATATTCCGGTAATCTCAGCATTCTTACTGCCTGTATTACAGAGTTGATAGGTTGTGTCTTTACTCTGCATTCCTGCTGCAATCGTACCAAATGTGAAAGCAGTAGTGTCAATCCTTTCAAAACAACTTTTCGCGATAAGTGGTAGCACTTTATCACCATTTGTTGAATTGCTTTTGATGGTGATGTCAGCGGTGTTTGAAATATTTTCACCTGCAGTGAAGGAGACCGAAACATTCGTTGTTTGACCGGGTGTCAAAGTCAGAGTTGTGCCACCAATAATCGCAAATTGCGAAGATTGTGAACCTGATATTTGCATGCCGGTGATAATCAAATCAGACTCTCCTTCATTCTTGATCAATGCTTGAACTGTTTTCGTATCAATTGTGCCTTTATCAATACATCCAAAATCAATCGCGGTTTGAGACAAAGCAATGCGAGGTCCGCTTGGAGCTTTTGTGATGGACAAGATAGCAGGTGTGGAATTCACTGTTTGACATGCATTTGAAATAACACAATCATAAGAGCCACTATCCGCAAATGCTGCGCTCGCAATCGTGAGTATGGCATTTGTGTCACCACTACGATTCACACCATTTTTTCTCCATTGATATCGAATATCTGTTCCACTTGCAATCACTCGCAAAAATGCAGTGGTTCCTACCATTGCTGCAGTATCTCTTGGTTGACGCAAGAATGTTGGAATTTCTCGAATTGCAAGCATGATAGTTTTTTCAGGTGATACTTCATTACAAGAATTTTTCACTGCAACGGAATAGATTCCGGCATCTGCCGATGCAAGCGATGGAATCACCAATACTGAATCTGTTGTAGAAAGCGCTGTACCATTTTTCTTCCAGACATACGATGTGATCGTGCCACCTGTTCCACTTGCTTGGATGCGGAACTCCTTCCCTGCACAGATAGTGGTATCATTTGAATATGATAAAGTTGCTATTGGACTTGGAATGACTGAAACGATCGCTGAAGCTGATGTGATAGGCGTACCGCAATAACCTGTGACTATACAAGTATAAGTACCTGCATCATCAGGTTGTAATGATGAAAAATTCAAACTCGTTCGATTGGAATTTGGAATCGGATTTCCATTTTTATTCCATTGATATATGAGATTAGTACCATTAGCGGCTATCGTCAATTGAGCAGTGGTATTTTTACAACCATTTACTGCAATTGGTTGCAAAGTAATTGCCGTTTGTTCGACCACAACCAATTGTGCAATCGTGCTGATTGCTTGTGAACATCCATTTACTGCACAAGTATAGCTTCCGGCAGAATTCGCATTTACAGAATTGATTGTATAAGTTTTTGAAGTTGCACCCGGAATCGGCGTATTGTTTCGCGACCATTGGAATGTCAAGAAATTTTCATCAGACTGAACACCGATGCTGAATGTTTTTGATGCGCCTATACATGCAGTGTCCAAAGGTGGTGGATTTGTCGTGATCAGAGGTATAGGTAAAATGGAAATAGGAGCATCAATGGTGTCAATCGCGGTTCCATTGATCACGCGTATTCGATAATTTGAGCCATAATTCTGATTCGGTGGAATATTCCAAGTATAATTCAAAGTAGAAGCTGGAACAGACCCGATTTGCGTCCATGGCGCACCACCGGTTGATGACATCTCAATACCTGTATTTCCATTTAATCCATTACCCGTCCATGTGATATTGACCGGTGCACTTCTGCAAAAAGAGCTAGGCGAACTTTGACTTGTCAGAGTAATTGAAGATCCGGCACCTGTGACAGTAATAGTTACTTCGTTCATCATATTCCATTGATCACCGGATGTGCCACTATTTCCATTGACAGCATTTCCCGCCATGCGAATAGTATATGTTCCCGGTGTTGATGGGGCAGTCCAAGTGAATCCAAATTCAGCTTCACCATTGGACATATTTACCGTTGAAGTTTGAATCAATTCTCCGCTACTAGGAGAACAATTCGTTGTTCCGGAATATGTCCCTGCATTTTGATTAGAACTATTTTTAATACTGAGATTCATTCCTGCCTTATTCAAGCTACCGTGAGCAACAACAGCTGTAAATGTTTTAGAGCCACCTGCTTGAACAGTGAAAGGTCCTGCACCTTCTCGAAGAGATACAGCAGTATTTGTGTTTTGTGTTCCATGACAAGAACATCCCACTTCGGATCTTCCTGTAATTCCCCCACTATAACCTTTGAGAGAATCATGCATAAAAAAGATCCCAATGATCAAAAAGAACATAATATTCATACCATTCCTCAATTTTATAATTGATAATTAATTCAATATCACTGTGTTCATCAAACCTTTCCCTTTCATGACAATCTCTTTTTCCGAGCGAATTGTCATAGACTGTACAATGCTTAGATCCTTCACGCTTTCGTAAAACTCTTTTGAGACCTGTATTGTTCCGGGTTCACCATATGATTCCATACGCGCCGCAGTATTCACTGCATCGCCCCAAACATCATAACTATATTTTTTTGTCCCAAGTACACCTGCAACTGTTGGACCACTATGAATTCCAATGCGTACTTGAATTGATGTGTTTTCTGCAATGTGTATTGTCTTACATGTTGAAATTACTTGTTGTGCAAATTCAAGCATTCTTCGTTTATGCTCGAGATTATCATCTCCTTGATTGGATATTGCCATATATGCATCACCAATTGTCTTTATCTTTTCAATTCCATAGTGATCTGCCAATTCATCCAAGCGCGAATACACTTCATTAAGAACTGTTACAATCTCAGTTGGTGATAATGTTTCAGATAGTGAAGTAAAACCAACAATGTCAGCAAATAAGATTGTCATGTTTTTGGATTCTTCAGCTATCGACTGTTCACCTCGAATGATCTTTTCAGCTATTCTTGAAGGTAATATCTGATGTAATAAATGTTCTTTCTCTTGTAATCTTGCCAATTCCACAGTTCGTTTTTGTTCCATGTGATTGTATTCTTTTTGAAATTCCATTTCCCTTATAGTATTTCTCACATCATTAGAATTCAATTCTTCATGGATCGAAACTGATTGTTCATATGTTGATAATGCCTTTTCCCATTGTTCTGTAGCTTTATACATATTGGCTAGATGTCTTAAATACTCTCTTTCGATAGACTTTAATGAATGCTCTCTCAGAATTTCCAAAGACTGAAGTAATAATTGCTCAGCTTCTAAAGGATTATAGCCTGAAAATGCGGGATTTGAGAGAATATGAGTCATGGAAAGTTGAAAATCGTAGAAATCTTCTTTTCTGTCATATTCTTGTAAGATCGGCAATGCAATCTCATAATTCTTATATGCTTCTTCGAGATTCCCTTTGAATAAATGTACATCACCCAAAGATCCTATATGAACTGCTTCGGATGCTTTGTTTCCCAATTCTCTGTTCACTTCAATGGCTTTTGTAAAATGTTGAATTGCTGAATTCGGATCTTCTTTCCTAAGCATAATTTTACCTAATGCGCCGTTCCATGATTCTACTCCTCTTTTATAATCAATGGATTCATGGATGGCTAATGCTTTGAACAAATAGGATTCCGCTTTTTCAATTTCATTCATGTGAACATACACTGTTCCAATATGACCGAGTGCTCTACCAATTCCATCCTGAGCTTTTATGTTAGTATGTAAATCCAATGCTTTAGTATAGTATTCCAATGCACGAACATAGTCACCATGTTTATTGAATATAGTTGCAATATTGTCACAAACAACTGCAAGATGTTCTAGATTTCCTGATTGAGTAGATATATCTTCGGAATATCTCAATAGATCTAATGCTTTTACATCATTTGACATTGAAGAATATAATAATCCGAGATTTCCGGTAATAGTAGCAATGATATATTTATCATCAATCATCAGAGCTAGTTCATATGCTTTTTCTAAGTATTGTAATCCTTCTTCATTTTTAGTCAGTTCATAGTGGAGCAGTCCTAAAATATTATAACATCTGAATTCCCTCTTCATCTTTTCTTCTTCGGGTATTTCAGAGCATATATCAAGCATTTCCTTCACAATTGGAATTGCATCATTTGCCAAACTTCTACGAATGAATGAAAAAGCATATACAGACAACATCTCATACTGTGTGAGAGCATCGACCGGCTTAATGCCAAATTCTGCAATGCATTCCTCTGCATATTTTCTTGCTTCTTCAAATCTTCCTTCTTTTAACAGAAGATTGCCTTTCTCAATCATGGTATTCATACAGTAATTCTATTGTGTTCACATTGTCTCAAAAATACGATTGTTCATCGTGTTTGAATTGCATTATCTGAATACATCGTAGATACAGTGGATATTGTTAATTTCGCTGACCATATTTTCGGAGCCTTTATGTCGGAATTTACCATTCCCCGTCTCAATTTATTGGATTATTTGAGTGATGATCCATCAAAACAAGCTGATTTCTCACAGTCCATAGGAAAAGCATTCACGGAAACCGGTTTTGTCATGATTTCAAATCATGGTTTGAATGCTGAAAGAATTACTATTCTGTATGACCAAATACAGGCATTTTTTGCTTTACCGGAAGAAACCAAAAATTCTTATGAAATTCCCGGTTTGAGTGGTCAAAGAGGCTATACCGGCAAAGGTCGCGAAAAAGCCAAAGATGCCAATACTCCCGATTTGAAAGAGTTCTGGCAATGTGGTCAAACTGTATTGGATGATGACCCGGTCAAACATCAATATCCGGAAAATATCATGGTGAATGAATTACCCATGTTCAATGATATCGTCCGCGAAGTATATGCCGAGCTCGAGAAAACCGGAATGCATTTGCTCAGAGCAATATCTCAATATTTGCATTTACC
>JBEEPK010000091.1:0-6509 GCA_041191145.1 Bacteroidota bacterium | reverse complement strand
ATGGCGTATACAAGAGATGGGTACATCTTTTTCTAGTTCAATAGTACTCCATTCCAAACCATGATTTGTACTACGAAAAAGCATCCCTTCATCATTTGAAACAATAACACCTTGATTTGAAAAATATGCGGCAGAAGTAAGATTGCTAAATCCATCTATAGTGCCCTTTTTCCAAGATAAAGATTTATTGAAAGGGTCAGTAATAGTTGCATCGGAAGAAGTATAATATGTATTCATATACCCAACCGTTATTGCATGTTTGCCATCCTTGGAGATTGCTGCCTTATTTTGCGCGGCTATTCTATCAAATATGAAATGTTTGTTCCACTTAACTTGACAAATTAGCGTGAAATTTGTAAGGCAGAGTTGAGTTAATACAAACAAGGCCAAGAAACTCGCTTTCCGTATAGGTTTCATATATATTAAAATTAAGTGGTAAAAATGCACCTGCATCAATTTTATGATACAGGTGCTATTCTTCATGATTCTAGATATCGTCATTATCCGGATGTCCACAAACTACCTCGCAACCAAGAGAATGGGGTTGTGTCTCTTGAGGAATACAAGTACCATTGATACTACCTGGTAATGATGTTATTTCACGCACTCCATATTGATTTATACATACTTGGAAGTGATCTAGACAACAAATACCTCCTTGACATGGATATAATCTATAATGTTGGGTTGGATATGTTGCATTCCCCCAATTTATATTTAACTTTTGCCAACATGCACCTTTTACAACTCTCCAATTCGATTCACATTCTCCTATAGAATCCGGAGGAAATCCCATTGGATTGGTAATTAACATTTGCATTGTGACATCTGCCAAGATCTGTGCAGCACTTGTCGTTGTAAAGTAATTATTACAAATAGGGTCATTTGAATTTTGTGCAGTAATTTCTGCAATATACAAGTCATGCCATGTATTGCAAGCAAACCTTGTTTTGTATTGTACAGTTACAACGCAACCACTTGGTAATGTAATATTATAAGCATATTGCCAAGAGTATGGACCAATTGGAAAAGGGGTTTCAGGGCAGTCTGGTTCGCATGCAGTTTCAACACCTTGAGGGGAAGGTTCGTCACTAATAATAATTGGTGTATTGATTGTATTTGCACTGACACAAATTGAAAATGTGCAGAATAGTACTATAAGGAATATGGGGATTTTGATGAACTTCAACATATATGTTCTCTGAAATAGTTATTAAATAAATTTATCTGTTTCCTTGTCCGAGAGTACCGTTTTCACCAGATTGAATTGATTGGTTATTTTGCCACTGTTCAAAATTATGTTGCAAAACGGGATCATTTTGAACCTGTTGAATAGCGCTGGCATTAGTTTCCAGTAATGTCGAAATCTCTTCTTGTGTGTAAGAACTGCCGCTTTGAATAATCCCTAGCCAAATAAGGATATTAATGATTAAAGACATGATCCTTCCTTTGTGATGAAATGAATAAATGCTCCAATGTGCTTACTGCATCAAATGAATCTGATAGCAGTAGCATAGATGAGAGTCAGTTATTATTTGCCAACTCTCAATGGATGTTATATTCGGTTACTTCAGCGCTGAAGGATTCCTTTTTTGTGTACTCAGATATGTAACATATCTGCAGCTAACATAAGATGTTAAATCATATAGTGGATATTCACATGATCTGAAATTGTTGCATTGAAAATTCCGCTTAATATTTAGTACTGATTTGCTTTAACTCAATTCAAGAAAAAAGGAAAAATTGTGTAACTTTATGTGAATTATGGTAGATACATACTGTCGAGCATTCTTGAATTCTTGCTTTATATTGATAGTACAATGAAATTATTGCAAAAAATAAGTCGAATAATTGCAGAAGAAATGCCAGCAACCCCTGAAATTATAATTCAATCAAAAGGAAGGTTCCATTACTCAAGTTCTGACGGTCCTATGCCGAGCAAAGATGCTGCCTATTATCGTGCATTTCATGCATTGCGACATGGTATAGTGCAAACAGATGAGGAATTGCGCGCTCATATTTTTCCCAAAGGAACAAGCAATGCGAATTATCGTTCATTCAAATCTCGATTGAAAAAGAGACTTGTGAATTCATTGATGTTGCTTACTATTGATGCGGATGAAGTTTCAAATACGGATGCGGCTGAAGCTGAAGCAATGTACTATGTATATACTGCGTATATCTCAGGAATATTAGGCGGTAGTGATTTTACAAAAGAGTTGCATGATAAAGCGTTAGCAATAGCTCGCAAATATGAGTTTTTTCATATTGAATTACGACTTCTTGAGGAGCAATTGTATCAATCAATGTCTTATTCAACAATAAAGAAATTGAATAAGGATATGGCATCAATATCTTTGGTTCATGAAAAATTACAATTGCATGTTAAAGTACTCAAGATACAACACGATTTCGCAAAGTTGACCAGAAGTCGTATTACTGTTGAGAAAGCACAAATAAAAGCGCATATAGTACATATTGATGCATTAAAAAGAATAATCGAAGTACATGAGATCAATTCGGCAGTCAATACGTATTATTCATATTTGTTTAGTGTTTGTTTACTACAACATGATTATCGTGCATTATTGGTTTATTGCCAAGAACTTGGCGACTATCTTCAAAGAAAATCACACTTTGATAGTCCGAATAGACAGATGTATTTGGCAAATTACAGGAAGTTAGCACATTTCCGACTTGGTGAATATGAACTATCAAAAGAAGTATTTGAAGCAGCACTAAGTAAACTTCCACCATCTAGAATAAGGATGCATATCGTTAGGCGAGTGCATGGTTTTCAACATGCTCTATATGCTTTGGACACTGAATATGCATTTGATCTCTACTCTTTTCTTTCACAAAAAAGAAATGTGCAAATAATGCATATAACTAATAAATCCGACTTCATTTTTCTGAAAACATATCTATGGCTTTCCTATTTTCTTGGTCTAGCTCAGGATTCAAAATATCCATCAGGTATTGAAAGAGAAGATGTGCAAGCATTCATTTCCAAAAGACCCAATATATCTACAATTCGAAATGATATTCCGGAATATGAGAAAGATAAAAGTGGGGGATTATCACTATTGCGAATGTTTGACTCCACTTTGCTGATTCTCACAGCAAGAGAAGAGATCATTTCAAAGAAAAGAAGCGCCGAGGAACCATTGTCCAATGAACAAGACTTCCACCATACCATAGACAGGAACATTCGTTATATCAAAAAGCATGTCCCAAAAGATCAAAAACGCGTATTTGCTTTTGCAGAGATCATTCACATCATCTCCAAGAATCTCTATGCAGATGGCATGGTTGTACGAAAGAAAGTAGAAAAACACAGAAAGAAATTACCTTCCACATTTGTCTGTGATGACATTGAACTATTGCCATTCGACAAATTGGCTGATCATTTGCTTATTTGGTGGGATAAGATTGGGGTTAAGTCAATAAAATCTCATTCTTAATTCATCACTTAGAAATATCCATCCTATTCGGAACATCTATTACTGTTAACATCTCGGCAGACATTTTCATAAACCAGTTCATAAAAAAAGGCATGCCACATAGTAGCATGCCTTGGAAATGATTGCTATCATTTATCGCTTGATGATCAATCGTTGGGAGGAAATATGTGGACCACCTTTGCATACCGCATACATTGTGAACATATGTTGTAAAATACTGAGAAATGGAATGAACTGTATAGCCGAGTTTTTCAGCTCTGTTGCAAGAATTGATATTGGTAAAAAGTGCAATTAAACTCAATTAAACTCAATTATACTTTGCGAAATACTATTGCAGTCATATATTACATCCACCAAATTGTATGAATAATTATTGCAGTACAGTAAAGGGCTTTGATAGTATCTGGCCATTTATCAAATGGACTTGAATATAATAATATCCATTTGGCAATGTACTGATATCAATCCAATCTGAATAGGGCGATAGACCGTTGGCTACCATAGATCCTCTACTATTCAATATATGCATTGTAGTAATACAATCATGTAAGGATAGCCCAGACTTATCAATGAAGAGTTTCCTCTGCGCTGGATTGGGATAAATAATTACATCATCAACTGATTTTGCATTATTGATACTACTATTATTATAGGTATCAATAGCAGATGTTAATCTATCTCTCTTGCGCCCTATTAGCAAAAATTTACCTATACCAGACATACCTACTATACCATCGGGAGTAACAAAAATATCAGAGAAACCTTCTAGTGGATTAACGATGCCACCTTGAACAATTCCGCCATCCTTATCCAAAATGCCAAAAAGTGAATCTGGAAATATAGGATAATACCAGGAATTTCCTCCATCTTCAGAAATAGGTAATAATTGGCCTATCACCGGGCTGAACGAACCGCGTGTTGCAGAAACAATAAGATTGCCAAATGAAGATGCGCGATTCATTCCGCGACCTTCTATCCATTGCTGATTGAAAATTGTTTCCCACGACTTTCCTAGATTGCTGCTGCGGCTGATGAATACTTCCGATTTGTTATTATTCCGAATTGTGGACTCATGTCCCAGATAGAGAATATCTGCATCATTGCAATGCATTATGCCACCACGGGGCAATTCCTGCGAAAGATAGCTTATACCATTATCATCACTGATAAAACAAAGACCACCAACACCACTCGAATCACCGAATGTAGCTTTTCCTGTAGTATAATTAATCCATAAACTGCCCGTAGAAGTATAAAATGCCTGCAATACATCCTTATTCGGTCTTGAATCTGGTAATAAACGCATCTGCCAGTTTACACCTCCATCAGAGCTAATTAAAGCAGAATCGCGATTAATAATTACGGCACAATTCTTTGAATTTCCGGTGCTTAAAGTCATTTTATTAGAATAGTATAATAAATCTTCTTCTTTCTGTGTGCGATAGATAATATTCCAGCTTGATCCTTTATCAAAAGTGGTTAGAACAGCTTGTTCAATCGTGGCCATGTATTTCCATGTTGTTGGGTCACCAGGATTTATTCCCAATCCTTCTTTGATAATTTTTACCTCTCCTAATCGCCGATCTGCTATAAGGAAAATGGTCGAGGGAGCAGGGCGGACGGCAAATACACCAATGCGATTATTATCCAGGTAATTAGGTATAGAGAAAGATTCCGGCAATGTCTTGGTTTCCCATTGTTTGCCACCATCGGAGGTAATTTTTACTGTATTCTGTTGCGCAACAATAATATCATTAGTACTTAATGGAATTATGTTGCCATCCTTAGAACCACTAATTGTGGGATTGATCTGTAGTAATGTCCAAGACCAACTGCTATCATTGGGAATGACAGTAAATTGGGCTAGTGCAGAAAAATTATTAGCCAGAACTAGAGCTCCAATAAATAGGATCAGGAAGAACAGTTTTTTCATAAACCACCTTTTTGTATGTGTATTTCCACTAATACAAATGGAAAAAGTGCAAAACATTATCATTATAGATACTTGGTTTTTTATAGTCTTGAACATAAGTCTCTTATATACTGATCTTTAAAAGAAATATCGATTCACAATTTCCCTATCTCGTAATAATCAGCCTTTGTGAAGAAGTATGATTTCCGCCTTTGCAGACCACATAATACACACCATCGGGGAGATTTCCTGCATCAAATATCAAAGAAGATCTATAATTCTGAGCATGTGCATGAAGGTCTTTTGTTAAATCGCGTACTTCTTCACCAATGGAATTATACACTTTCAAAGTGAGCGATTGTGCGGACAAAGTAAAGAGCCAATCCACTGCAATTGTTGTGCTTTTTGAGAATGGATTTGGATATGGTGGATTTGTATAAATATCGCTTGTTGTTTCTTGGATATTGGTTGCAAAATCTATTGGATCTGATAAAAGAACAATTTCATCTGTATGTAATAAAGCTCTGTTACCAATTGAAATGAATGATTTCGGAAGATAAATGGCTCCTTGGAAGCGTGACTGTAATTTATTGAGCATCTCATCTTTAATTGGGATAAAGGTCATTCCACTATCAAGAGAATATCGTATGTCGAATGTTTGTTCGGCATGTAATAATACATTTCCAATCCACAGTGATTTACCTCTGGTAGTCATCCATTGTATATTTGAAGGGCCAATGATTCTTTGAGATGCAAAGTTGCCATTGCTTGAAATAGATAGTAAAGTGATATTATTACCATTGTGAATAAACAGATTCTGTGGATCCTTTATAATCAATCTACCTTGGGGAATATTGGATAATAAGACTTTCCATTCATCTTTGTCATTCAGTGATACAAGATCCATGCTATTATCGTTTGATTTTGTTGCAATGCCAATATAGGAAGTGCTATCTAAGCTAAATGATTCAATGACAACCTTGGCATATTCCATAGGATGATCAATAGACTTCCAAGTCATCCCACCATCACTGGTTATAACAGTTGCTTTCCCTGAAGGGTTTGTATTTATCAACCCATTGAATGAATCCCTCCAATATCCCCTATCAAATTTATTCAGACTCCCAGGACTA
>JBEEPK010000090.1:0-6781 GCA_041191145.1 Bacteroidota bacterium | reverse complement strand
GGTCGGGGGTTCAAGTCCCTCCCTCGCTACATATAATCCCTTGTAATCACAGTATTGCAAGGGATTTTTTTATGAGATTCTTCCCCTCGGCTTCGCTCGCGGAGCGCTCGGCTTCGCTTGGGGTGCAGATTTAATGCTCAGATTCTAGACAATCTAGTTGCTTAAAGTATAACCTGCTATATATAGTGACCCCAGCGGGGTCAAATCAACCTAGTTATGAAAGTCCCATCCCACACCCATGACACCGAAGGTGTCACATATTCCGATCGTGTTATATGAACAATGGCAAATGGTAAATGAAATGAAAAATTCACTTTTCCTGTAAATATGGGCATGGTCTCCGAGCATAGCAGAGGAGAGAGTCACCCCTCGGCTTCGCTCGGGGTGCAGATTTAATGCTCGGGGTGCAGATTTAATGCTCGGGGTACAGATTTAATGCTCGGGGTGCAGAATAATTCTGCTTTCTTATCTCGGAGTAGAATACACCGTCGAAGCAAACTGCGGAAAATGTTCGAGCTTCGATAGATCAGGCAGATCACCTGCATGCACTGATTGATGATTCCATAGGATGAGATTTCTTTGAGCAAGTAATGTGCTCGTCAATGTGAATGGATCACCTATTGGCTTTCCAATGATGAGTCCCTTGGCTGCAGCTCTTAGACCACATTTCCAGACATCCGGACCAAACATTTCTTTCATTCCACCAGATTTCACAGAAAAGGCTTTGTAGAATCGCTGATTGAGATCGGCAATTGCTCTAGCTTGTGGCCAATATTTGTCAAACCAAGCCTTGCCATCTGCAATAGAACCTTGATAAAAAAAGATGGGCTGAGGAGCAAAAGGGTTCTCCTCCATCATCTTTTTTGCATCAATGACCATCTCTTTAGAAAACAGACATCCAAAGTGTCTGAGAAATACAAAAAGAACAATCGAATTTCCCATCTCTTCTTGCAATGTCTCGCCCGTGAGATTTATCCCCTCGATGCGGGCATCTAGTATATGTTGATCGATGATCTGCATGTGTTCGGACTGAACAGTCGATCGTGGCATGACTTCACCTGCGATGAAAGAATACATTCAGGTGGGTCTAACACATCAGTTTCAAAAATCGTTCACTGAATGGATTTTTTTTCTTCGCGAAATCTCTTGAAAGAATAAGCAATGGGGATAATCACAATAATCGTAATCCATATGAGAAATACTGAGAGTGTAATCTCTGCACCAAATCCCATGAAACTGAGAAAAGCCGAAACTATTGCCATCCCAATCCCTGAATAAAACCATAGTGGCGATGTGAAACGATGCGTATCATCCCAAACAACTTCATTACTGAGCGTCCAAGGAGTGCGAATGCCCACGAAATAATTCTGCTTCACATTTGTCATCGCCCTTCCAAGAAAAGCAAAAAAGAGTGAAATGATCGAGAACATCCATTCGGGCTTGAGAAGTGATGCTTCAATTGTCGAAAGTGTGGTCCAAATCATGATTATTCCTAGCAAACCATGTGTGCCAAGCCTAATCCATTGAAGTGCTTTCAAGGATTGTCGTAATTGCTCATTATTTGGATCTATCTTCGGAATAAAGAGCAGAAAGAGATATAAACCCGTATTGATGAGCGGGAGCAAGAATAATCCTATATCCTTATTCGCATAATTATCCGGCTTCCCTTCCAGATTCCAATGTATGGGTACGATGTCAGGTGCATAAGCATAAGCCATGACTCCAATGAGCCAAGTTGCAATGACCAAAATGATGATCATTGACTCGAGAACTTGTGATTTTTCTTGTTTCATATTCATAACATTTCCGTTAACCTCATGTAAACTACGGATTTCACTCATAATGCCATTCTGCCATGGGATGAGTTCCATCAAAAGTGCGTATCTTTGCAACTTGTTTTGTTTCAAAGGCCTAATCTTCAATGAGTAATACCTCTCCCCGCGCAGATATTCGTAATATCGCAATCATCGCCCATGTTGACCATGGAAAAACAACATTGGTTGATCATCTTCTTAGACAATCAGGAACATTCCGAGATAATCAAGTCGTCACTGAACGCGTGATGGACTCAGGTGATATCGAAAAAGAACGCGGCATCACCATCATGGCTAAAAATGCAGCCGTGCGGTGGAATGATATCAAAATCAATATCGTTGACACTCCCGGTCACTCTGATTTCGGCGGTGAAGTTGAGCGTATTTTGAGTATGGTGGATGGTGTATTGCTCCTCGTTGATGCAGCTGAAGGTCCACTCCCACAAACTCGCTTTGTATTGAAAAAAGCACTTGAACTTGCATTAACACCAATTGTCGTCATCAATAAAATCGATCGCTCTGATGCACGCGCCCCTGAAGTATTGGATGAAGTACTTGAGCTCTTTATTTCTCTCGGCGCAGATTATCATCAACTTGATTTCCCGGTGATTTATGCCATTGCAAAGCAAGGTAAATCCACTTTGTCACTCGACAAAGAACCAGAAACACTTGCTCCGCTCTTAGAGAAAATCATCGAAAAAATTCCACCTCCAAAAATTGAAGCAGATAGTCCATTCAAGATGATTATCACAGCTCTTGATTGGAGTGATTATATCGGTCGTATCGCTATTGGAAGAATTCAAAAAGGCGCTGTGAAAACCGGTGATTCTGTTCTTCTTATTCGTCCCGATGGTTCAGTTGAACAACAAAGAATCACTAAAATGTATGCCTATGAAGGCGTGCAAAGAAAAGAAATCACAGAGGCAGCAGCCGGCGAAATTATCGCACTTTCCGGTTTTGAAAATGTGCATATCGGTGATACAATTTCTGATATTTCCGATACTGAACCACTTCCTTATGTGAATATCGAAGAACCAACAATCGCGATGGAATTCAGCGTGAACAATTCTCCTTTTGCGGGTAGAGAAGGAAAACATGTTACCACGCCAAAACTCAGAGAACGCTTATTCCGTGAACTTCGAACAAATGTTGCACTTCGTGTTGCTGAAACAGATTCACCTGATACCTTTAAAGTGTCCGGTCGTGGCGAATTACAACTTGCAATCTTAATCGAAACCATGCGCAGAGAAGGATATGAATTCGCGGTATCAAAACCAGAAGTTTTGTTCAAGCGTGATGAAAAAGGAGCATTGCTCGAGCCGATTGAACATGTGATTGTTGATGTTCCAGATACGCATGTTGGAACAGTCATCGAAATTCTCGGAAGAAGAAAAGGTGAAATGGTCAATATGATGCCCACCGCCGATGTCATTCGCGCAGAATTCTATGTTCCTGCTCGCGGACTAATTGGTTTCCGTACAGAATTCCTCACATCTACTAGAGGTGCCGGTATTCTTCATCATACATTCCATGATTATCAACCACATAAAGGTCAACTTTCAGGTCGCACGAAAGGCGCGCTTGTGTCGATGGAACCTGGTGTTTCTACTGCATACGCTCTTGAAATGGTTCAGGAAAGAGGCACTTTATTTGTAGCGCCTGGCGTTGAAATTTATGAAGGAATGGTAGTTGGTGAAAACTCAAGAGAAGATGATCTAAGCATCAATCCTTGTCGTGCGAAGCATTTGACGAATATGCGCGCAAGCGGTTCTGATGGAATCGTGAAATTGGATACCCCACGCGATATGAGTCTTGAACAATTCATCGAATTCATTGAAGATGATGAATTGCTTGAAGTTACACCGGTGAGTTTGCGTATCAGAAAGAAGATCTTGGACACCACATCTCGTCAAAGAGCTGCGAAGCGTTCAAAGCAACAAGCGGAATCTTAAACAATTTTTCCACAATTGCCCTGAAATCTCCCTGAAACTAGCCCAAGCATATTGTTGATGCTTGGTTAATGTGCTAATTTGCATGTGGGAGTTGGGGTAAATGATAATTTCCGAACCAGGCTCAAACAGACTCCCAATGAGCCGGGCACATTACTCTGAAGGATGCAATTCATGGCAGAATCCAAAGCCGATAAAGTAGCTGATAAACAGCCAACTTCAAAGATTGATGCATCAAAGCTGAAATTGGCTGAAAGTGCAATCGATCAAATCGAAAAACAATTTGGGAAAGGATCCATCATGCGCTTGGCTGATGCACAGCCAGTTGCAATCGATGCGATTTCCACAGGTTCCATTTCCTTCGATGCATGCTTGGGAATTGGCGGTGTACCGAAAGGTCGTATCGTCGAGATTTATGGACCCGAATCATCCGGTAAAACAACCATTTGTTTGCATATCATTGCCAATGCACAAAAGAATGGCGGAATTGCCGCTTTTGTGGATGCCGAACATGCACTCGATACGAAATATGCCCAGAAATTGGGCGTGGATCTAGGTAATCTCTTGATTTCTCAACCAGAGTTTGGTGAACAAGCACTTGAGATTGTTGAAACACTTGTTCGTAGCAATGCGATTGATGTGGTTATTATCGACTCTGTTGCAGCATTGACTCCGCGCGTTGAAATTGAAGGTGATATGGGCGAAGCGCAAATGGGTTCTCAAGCTCGTTTGATGTCACAAGCCATGAGAAAACTCAATGCAGCAATTGGTCGCTCCAGTACCTGTGTTATCTTCACCAATCAATTGCGTAGTAAAATCGGCGTGATTTATGGCAATCCTGAAGTCACAACGGGTGGCAATGCATTGAAATATTATGCATCTGTCCGCATTGATATAAGACGCAAGGATGTGATCAAGGATGGCCAGGAAATCATCGGTAATCGCGTGAGAGCAAAAGTCGTGAAGAACAAAGTTGCCGCACCATTCCGTGAAACTGAATTTGATATCCTCTATAATGAGGGAATTTCAAAGATTGGTGACTTACTGGATGTTGCCATTGAACATGGTATAGTCGCAAAAAGCGGTTCATGGCTCACATATAAAGAAGAACGCGTACAAGGGAGAGATAGCTTCAGAAAACTCTTACAAGAAAATGAAGCACTTTTTGCCGAGATTGAATCCGAAGTAAAGAAAGCACTTAAGCTCTGATAGAACAGATATACATTGAGCGGGACATTCCATCGAATGCTCCCGCTTTTTTATTTAGGAATCGCGACGCCCATTCTACCTTGAATCGATCGAGCTCTTTTTTTGATATAGGGTGATGGCTTTCCGGCAGACCACTTTCTGGGATTTGGCAAAACAGCAGCAAGCAAAGCCGCCTCATTTTTAGTCAGGTCAGCTGCCGATTTATTAAAATATTCCTGCGATGCCGCCTCGACCCCATAGATGCCATTCCCCCATTCGATGGAATTGACATATACTTCCAAAATTCTTTTCTTGCCCCAAATTGCTTCAATCAAGACAGTAAAATATGCTTCCAATGCCTTGCGCACATAATTTCTACCGGGCCATAAAAACACATTCTTTGAAGTTTGCATGGAAATCGTACTTGCTCCAATCAAGCGCTTCCCTTTTCTCATCGCATTCACTCTTCGAGCTCTTTTGATTGCATTCCAGTCAAATCCATCATGCTTCATGAACTTCCCATCTTCGGCACCAATGACTGCACGAAATACAAAAGGCGATATCTCATCATAACTTTTCCAATCACGATTGATGCCCACAAATTTTCCGGAAAAAAGCCCCTCAATTGGACGAATCAACATGAGTGGAGTGATCGGAGGATGAACCACCGTATAAATGGCAACCAGCAAAACGGAAAAAATGACCGAAGAAATCAGGATTTTACCGATAAGAAGAAGGAATCTACCAAATGAAAACTTTTTAGTTTTTTGCATAATTTTCGAAAAGTTTTTAGTTTCGAGGGCGTTTTATCATCATTTTTCTGACAATATGTCTGAAATTAAAGAAATCGACCGTAAAATCTGCGCGCTTCTTCAGTCTTCTGCGCGCATGCAACTCAGTCAGATAGCCGAGCAAGTCGGATTATCGGTTGCTTCTGTCAGTGAACATGTCAGAAAATTGGAAGAGCAAGGCATCATCAAAGGGTATCATGCACAATTGAAATCCGATGATTTTGGTTTTGATTTGACTGCCTATGTCTTTGTTGATATCGAATCGAGCGTATATTATGAGCAATTCATCTCTGCTTGCAAAACCATGCCTGAATTACTAGAATGTCATGCAATCACGGGTAATGCTTCTCATCTCTTGAAAATCAGAACAAAGAACACTGCATCACTTGAACGCCTATTATCCGGACTCCAACAAATTCCGGGAGTGAAAAGAACTATCACAAATTTAGTCCTTTCCACGCATATCGAGTCACTTACGCTTCCATTGTCACATCAATCTTGACTATATTTCTCAATTATATCCGGTACATGCAATGCAACTCTCAGCTAATTATGATGTCCTCGCTGCTGTCAACAATTGGAAATTACATGGTTCTGCGGAATCCATTCCCACGGATATCACGCGAATCTTTGCCGAAGATGTTCTCACTATGGATGTCTTTCGCAATAAACTCTCCAAGCCGGTATTTAAATCTCTGCTTTCTACTGTAGAGCATGGCATTCCACTCGACAGAACAATCGCTGATATTGTTGCACTTGCGATGAAAGAATGGGCTTTGGAAAAAGGTGCCACACATTATACGCACTGGTTTCAGCCGCTAACAGGCAGTACTGCTGAGAAGCATGAGAGTTTTGTTTCGCCAAATTCTTCCGGTGGAGCAATCACAGAATTTTCCGGCAAAGAATTAATTCAAGGCGAGCCGGATGCTTCATCATTTCCAAGTGGTGGTTTGCGTGCAACATTCGAAGCTCGTGGATATACCGCATGGGATCCTACTTCTCCTGCATTTATCATGCGACATTCCAATGGCGCAACGCT
>JBEEPK010000089.1:0-14439 GCA_041191145.1 Bacteroidota bacterium | reverse complement strand
CCTCCGATGTCCATGCCGACATAAGGGACACCGGCAATACCCAATGAACTGAGCATGCGAATGCCGAGCATCATGTGATCATCACTCGATACATTATCACCTGTCCATACGGCACTATAGCGCTGTACGCCACTGAATCCTGCTCTCGTAAGAATAAAAGGTCTTTCGCCCTTGAGCAGATCTTTTGTGCCTTCGAATGTAGCGCGTGCCATCTGCATGCCATAGACATTGTGTCCACGACGATGCGTGCCTTTGAGTCCTTCAAATGAGAATTCAACGAGATCGGGAAATCGTTGACCCCATGTCGCTGGTTCATTCATGTCATTCCAAAAACCACGAATGCCGACATCAACCAAGCCTTTGAATGAATTACCCCACCAAGTTCGCGTATCTGGATTGGTGAAATCCGGGAAATGACACCAGCCGGGCCACACTTGACCAGTATAATCGGTTGCATCCGGATATTTGAGAAAGAGATTCTGCTTTACGCCTTGTTCATATGCAGAATATCCCTTTTCAACTTTAATACCCGGATCGATGATGACAGCCGTATTAAATCCTTTTTGCTTCAATGTTGAAATCATGCCTTTCGGGTCAGGAAATCGCTCTTGATTCCATGTGAAAATCTTGTATTTATCCATGTAATGTATATCAAGATAAATCACATCGGCAGGTATCTTCTTCTCGCGAAAAGTTTCTGCTATGCGTAATACTTCTTTGTCGGGATAATAACTGTAGCGACATTGCTGAAAACCCAAACTCCAAAGCGGAGGTAGCGTGATTCGACCTGTTATTGATGTATATGATTCAATGATGCCGGGAACAGTTGTATGATAAATGAAATAATACACCATATCACCATCTTCTGCGCTAAACGATGCAAAGCGATCATTCGATGCGCCAAAATTGAAATGTGATTTATAGGAATTATCCATGAAGATTCCATACATCACTTTGGCACCCTGTGATTCATGCAAGCCGATATAGAATGGTGTTGACATATAAATCGGATCTGCATTCGTTGGATATCCGAAATAATCAGTATTCCAATGTGTGAAACCCTCACCTCTACGATTGAGACCACCTGTCTTTTCTCCCATGCCTATAAATTTTTCATCAGCAATGAGTTTTTTGTATGTAGTGACTTCTTCGCCAATCCATGATGTGCCGAATGCTGGTTCATCTTCATTGATGAGAATACCAGACTTGGTGCTAAAGCGAATTCGAACGGGATTCTTGGAGATGGTAAGGATGAGGGAGTCTGTTTCAATGCGATATGCATCAGGAGTTTCATTCGCTTTGAATGCTTTGGAAGGTTGTAAATCATGTCTTTTTGCATAACTCAAAGTATCTGATTCTCGATTCTTTTTCGTGAAATGCATTTTGATGATTGTTGGACTAAACACAGTTGCAATCAAAGTTCCTTCAGCGGTTTTGATTTCAATGCCATGATCGAATGCTTTGATGGATTCGGCATTTCCCATCGATTGATTTTTTTGATAGACATCACCTGCAAATGCCATCGAGCAAGAAAAGAGGAGTAAGAGTAATCTATGCAACATAGGTCATCATTGAATTGTGAATCAATTTATAGTGTAACGATTATTCTCATTGTATTCTCGGCATGCAAATATCGAACTTCATCTGCCAAATATTCGGTGATGAAAATTCCTCGACCATGATCTCTATGAATATATGCAGGCAATGTTGGGTCGGGAATGCTTGATCGATCAAAACCCGGACCTGAATCTTCGAATATGCAAATCACAGTATCTTCTATTTTTGAAATTCCGAGGTGTACAAGCGCATTTTGAATTCCAAGACTTCCATGTTTGATTGCATTTGTCATCATTTCTGTAATGATGATAATGAGGGCATCTCGCTTTTCATCATCGAGTAATTGATATTCATTCAAGGCAAGTACATCATTTCGGATGATTCCAATCATGGAGAGATCGGCATGATATGTTCTTGAGAATGAACATTCAAACGCCGATTTCGGATATGATGATGCAGTGCCTGACATCTATTCACCAATGCGAATGCTTATGCCACGATGTAATACTCTTCCGGAAACTCTACCATCTGCTTGAAATACTCTGGGCGATGAGATAGTGAAGTTTTTCATTGCGTTTTTACCAATTTCAGATTCGAGTATTTGCAATGCGCTCTTGACTCGTTCTTTTGCCAAAATGCTATTGTGATCTGATTTGCCAAGATCATCAATGAGTGGAATCATCGTGATTGTTGTACCTGAGTTTAATGCTCTTTTGATTCGCTGAATGACGGAGTGATCAATCATTGAGAGTGAACCTTCATCAAAATCTGAATATCCGAGAATATATTCGTTCGATGTATTGCTGTTTTGTATTTCATTGACATTCTCACGGAGTAGAATTGGGCGAATATACAATTCAATTCTCGATTTGGATTTGAGATTTGGTTCTAATGTCACGAAAGACTGTGCAATGAATTTCTGCGTTTCGATTGGATTAGCTATTGATGGACTAAATGAAAATGTAATATCAGGTTCTTCAATGGTCTTTGTTTTTACATTGCCAAGACTTGCCATGCCGGCAATCTTTGCACCGGTGATTGATGGTTCAGTGATGAGTCTGATGGATGTTTCCTGAAAAACCAATTGCGTATCAGTCCTAGTGTATATTGGTAAAGTGCCATCTGCATATGAAATCATCACCATTCGAGATTCATCAATCAATTCCGGATAGCGAAGTCCTTTTGTTTTGATGATGCGAGTTTCAGCTTGTATCCTTCTTTCTGGATTGATGATCAGTAATTTCTTCTTGATAAACTCTGCTCTTGCTTGCGCCATATTCTCAGATTCTTGATCTGAAGCCATGGCAAGAATTCTGAGTGGTGCATTGCCTTGTTTGATGGCGATTTCGAGGAGAGTTTCTTCATGTCCATACTCAGATATAATCTCAGAAGAATTCTTTTCGAACATATATATCGGCGCAATGGTCTTTGCTTCCACATTGATATTTCTTTCATAGGGATAGGGAATCGTATCACCAAATTCCACCATCGCATCATTCAGAAGTGCATGGAAATGCATGCTGAGAGTAATCTCAGGTTCTTTCTCTTCAATCGGTGGTGGAGGTGGCGGCGGAATCTCGATCGTTTTTTCAGGTTTGGGAATAGCATAAGACATTCCGATGCTTGCCATCATGCCATTCATACTCCAAGGATGATCTGCTATGAATGAATTGAAATATGTGCGATATGCAATGCTTGGGATAAGCAAGAGGTTCTCTTGTAATGAGAATTGATATTCCATTCCAATAATGCCGGAAAACAATAATGAGTTCAGACCCTCTATATTTCCGTCATATCTGTTCAATTCTTTTGTACCATTCGTGTAGTTGACATCATTTGGTTTGATGATTTTTTCGATTTGATGTGCATTGTTTGCAATGATACTTGATGCATTAAATCCCAAGAAAAGGGATATCGGGAGTTTTGAATAATGCATATGCAATCGTGGTTCCAAGCCAATCATCATCCCTGAAAGAGCAAGTGAATAATCGACCAGGACCTGTGTGACAGTATTCCCATTAATGAAACTACCTACAAAATCTCTGGAAGAAAACAGTGCATTGAATTGGCTGATGGAGGCTTGAATAGATCCTTGAAGAGTAATCTTGTCTTGCATTAATGCATTGCTTGTGCGCAATCCCAACATCAATTCAAATAATGAGCTTTGTGTATTGGGATATGTCGTGCAACATGTATTGACCGAAGGAATTCCTGAAAAACCACCAGAATGATATGATGCGCCACCACCTATGGATCCAACTATGCGCAAAGCACTATCTGCTTCGGACGCTTGAAGGAATTGTCCGAATAAGATGGGCAAAAGAATCAGAATATATTGTGTGAAATGCTTCATGATGATCGTAATTCTCTGAGTGCTTGCTTTATGATGATGTCCACAGTAGGTGATTCTTGAATGGTTTTCATCACTAATTTCACAGATTTTTCCGCTGCGGCTTTTTGATAACCTAGAGCAATCAATGCTGCGATGGCATCATATTGCAATGAAGACAATGGTGCTGAGGAATCTTCATCGGATTCTTGAGCTTGCATTCCTGTGATATTTTGAATCTTGTCGCGTAATTCAACAAGGAGTCTTTCGGCCATTTTCTTGCCGACACCATGCAATTGATTGAGAAATCTGACATCACCTTTGATGATTGCAGATTGCAATTCTTGAATGGTCACAGATGAAAGAATGCCAAGAGCAGTTTTGGGTCCGATCCCTGAAATACCGGTCAAAAGATGAAAAGTTTCTCTTTCAGGTTTATCAATGAAACCAAATAATTGCACTTCGGTTTCTCTGGGAACGAGTACAGAATATAATCGAACAGGCTGATCAATATCAGGAAGTGCAGAATAGGTATGCATGGAAATGAATAAAGCATAGCCAACTCCATGACAATCAACTATGATTTCAGTTGGAGTTTTCTCAATCAATATGCCACGAATTTGAGATATCATCTTTGTCCTTCATCAAAAAAAAGGCGCAAAAGGGATTGTCCTTTGCGCCTTGTGCAATCCTTTGAAAGATTACATGTTTTTTAACAATTCACGGGAAATCACGATATGTTGAATCTCTGAAGTACCTTCATAGATTTCTGTGATTTTTGCATCACGAAGCATGCGCTCAACTTGATATTCACGAACATATCCATAACCACCATGCACTTGAATTGCCTCAAGTGCAACTTCAACTGATGCCTTTGAAGCGGCAAGTTTTGCCATGGCGGCTTCTTTCACATAGCTTTCATGATTGTCTTTAAGAACTGCGGCTCTCAAAGTGAGGAGTCTTGCGGCTTCAATTTTCACAGACATATCAGCCAATTTGAATTGAATTGCCTGAAGCTCACTAATAGGTTTACCAAATGCTATACGCTCTTTGGAATATGCTACTGCACGTTCGAAAGCTCCTTGTGCAATACCTAATGCTTGAGCGGCAATACCAATGCGGCCGCCATTCAAGCTTTCCATCGCGATTTTGAATCCGCCACCCACACCGCCGAGAATTGCATCTTGATGTATGCGAACATTGCTCAAAGCAATTGAGCAAGTATCACTTGAGCGAATGCCCAATTTATCTTCTTTCTTACCTGGTTCGAATCCTGGGGCAGTTCTTTCAACGATGAAACAGGTGATTCCTTTATGCTTTTTCTCTCTGTCTGTTTGAGCAAGCACCAAATAGATATCTGCAGATGTACCATTCGTGATCCAATTCTTCATGCCATCGATCACCCAATGATCGCCATCCTGTTTTGCGGTTGTATGTTGATGAGTTGCATCCGATCCTGCTTCTGGTTCACTCAAGCAAAATGCGCCGAGTTTTTCACCCATTGCAAGCGGGCGCAAATATTTTTCTTTTTGCTCGGGAGTACCAAATGTTTCGATTCCCCAGCAAACGAGAGAATTATTCACGCTCATGATAACGCCACAACTTGCATCAACTTTGGAAATTTCTTCCATTGCGATGACATAACTGACGGCATCAAGTCCGCTTCCTCCATATTCCGGAGAAACCATCATGCCCATGAACCCCAATTCTCCCATTTTTTTGACAATCTCTGCAGGGAAAACGGAATGCTCATCGCGTTCAATAACTGTTGGTGCAATTTCAGACTGCGCAAATTCGCGAGCAGTTTGACGAATCATCTCATGTGTTTCACTGAATTGATAACTGAACATAGGAATATCAAGTAGTTGTGGAGATATAGTTTTTCTAAATAAGGGCTGCAATTTACGAAGAAATTGTCTTGCTTTTGCTCTCAAAATAGGGTTATGTGGACAAATAGTTCCATGACTCAAATTATACCCGCATTTTTTTCTTTATGGCCTGAATTCTTGTTCGTAACTTGTCGGGCAATGTGTCGTAATGACCATCACCATATTTCGTATCACTACCATTCGGTGTCATATATGAAGCTGTTTTTAACGCTTTTTCTTGGAATTGCACTTCTTCTTCCGTCATTCTCAATGCCTATCCTAGCTCGTGAGAAAGAAAAAGAGGGTAATCCTCTTGAACGATTCAAGTTTTTCCATGCTCGCAGGGCTTTTCCGTTCGATGATATACCTCGTGATTTATTGGGTAAAGCCAAGAGTCACATGAATTCAATGATTGAAAAGAAGGGAGGAGCTCAGCTTCTTGCCGCTCAACCCGAATGGAAATTATTGGGTCCCACAAGTGTTGGAGGTCGCATTCGTTCTGCATCCGTCCACCCCACAAATCCTGATATTGTCTATATCGGTGCCGCAAATGGTGGTGTTTGGAAAACCACAAATGGTGGATATCTCTGGGAACCATTGATGGATTTTGAAAATTCGAGTTCGATGGGACAAGTCGTGATCGACCCCAATAATCCAAGCGTGATTTATGCGGCAACAGGCGAAGATCGCGGCGGTAGTTATGGTTATCCCGGTTCCGGCATTTATCGCTCAACCGATGAAGGACAATCATGGAAATTAATTGGTCTTGCCACAGTAGGTGCATTCATGAGTTTCAAGGTGCATCCACTCAATTCCAATATTCTCTATGCCGGCGGAATGAATGCAAATGCCGGGTTTTATCGCTCAACGGATGCAGGTGCCACTTGGGAGCGCACCTATTCCAAAGGCGTGCGTGATATTAGTATAAATCCAAAGAATATTGATGAACTCTTCATCGGCTCACCGGGTCTCACCGGGTAATGGTGTGTACAAATCCTCGGATGGAGGAAAAACATTTACGTATAGTGAGATCCCGGGTTATGGCGAAGGTGATGATCTAGACAAAGCTAAGTTTGGTCATATCACCGTACAAATGGCTCCTTCAGACCCAAAAATAGTATATGCTTTATTTGAAGACGGTGAAACAAGAGTTGGTACAATAGTGAGATCTTCTGATGGTGGCGAAACATGGACCCCATGTTTTGATGATGATGGTACATTCTTCAATAGTCAAGGTAGTTATGATATCTATATCTCTGTTCATCCATCTAATCCCAATATTGTATTGGCAGGCGGCATAGATGTCTATAGAACTTCAAATGGTGGCAATTCTTGGGATAATATCACTCGTGTATATACCGGTGGGAATCAGCATCCTGATCAGCATTGTGCGACCTTTACCCCAACAAATCATAATATAGTGTATGCCGGTAATGATGGCGGAATGATGAAAAGCGAAGATGCTGGAGAGAATTGGGAAACCATCAATAATCAACTTGCAATCACGCAATATCATGCTTTTGCGGTTGATCAAAGTCAACCCGCCATGGCCTATGGTGGAGCGCAAGACAATGGAACCACGGCAGTAAATTCGGCAGGTTATGGCGATATCGTTGGTGGAGATGGTGGATTTACAATGGTTGATTTTGTGAATCCAAATACAGTCTATGCTTCCACACAGAATGGGAATATGTATCGCGTTTCCATTAATACAAGACAAGTTGGCAGAATTGGTGCATCAATTCCTGAGAGTGATGCAACGCTGTTTATCGCACCAATGAATATGGACCCTACAGATTCAAAAACACTCTATCAAGGTAGAACTTCAGTATGGCAATCTACGAATCAAGGACAATGGTGTTTCACCATTGAGACCCGAATTCATTGCTGCCGGAACTGAAAAAGGGAATATTCATGTGACAACCGACATGGGTGAAACATGGACAAATGTCACGCAGAATGGCTTGCCAACACGCTATATCACTGATATCGAATTCTCCCGTGAACAAGAAAACACCATGTATATCACACTCTCGGGATATTATACATCTCATGTGTATAAAACCACAGATCTTGGAAAATCTTGGTTTAGCATCAGTGATGCATTGCCTGATATCTCAGCGAATTCAATTGTGATTCATCCTGACAATGAAAACACACTCTTTGTAGGAACCGATATTGGCGTATTTGCCACTTATAATGGCGGTACTTCATGGGTACCATTTGGAACAAAATTCCCAAGTACGGCAATTCTGGATATGGCGATTTATGAAGGGAAAGGCGCGGCGAATGATCCAATGACTCTGAGAGTTGCAACGCATGGTCGCTCCATGTGGGAAGTGCCACTTCCGGAAGATCCAATCGATGCACCGGAAATCGTGAATCCAATCGGCGCTGAAAATTATCTTGGTGGAACAAATCAAAAAATCACTTGGTATGGATTTACGCCCCCGGTGAAAGTTGAATATAGCGTTGACAATGGCAATTCATGGAATATTCTTTCAGACAAAGCAAATGGTAATGAGCTTCGCTGGAATATTCCAACACGATTCAGTCAATATGCACGCATTCGCATTTCATCCGTTGATAATCCAAATCAAACAAGAACTACTCGCACTTTCACCATCAGTGAATTCAAAAAAGGTTCAATTTCGCAAGCTTCTGCCGTTGCACATTTGCCTTATGGATTATGCTATGATGGCAAAGGTGGTTTGTGGACAACAAGCTTCAGTGATAATTTCTTGTATAAACTCAATGCAAAAACTCTTGTGATTGAAAAGAAAATCAAAATGAGTGAAGGGGATAGTTTATTCTCTGATATCACGATGGATAGAGCAGAAGGTGTTTTCTATGTGCATCGCTTGAATTCCACTTCGAGTGGTTCCGGAAGTCGCATCGTGAAAGTTGACACAACCGGTAAAGTATTACGAACATTCGTATCACCGGCAAGAAGTTATGGTCTTGGCTTGGAATATGTTGATGGGAAACTTCTTGCATCCGAGCGTGATGGAAAACAATTGATTTATACGATTGACATTGAGACAGGTAAAGCAATCGATTCGGCGAATAATCCATATCGCTTGACATATGGTCCTCGTTGCATGGCCTATGATGGTTCAGAATATCTCTATCAGATTTGTACATTCTTCCCCGGTGGCGGCTCACTTTCTGCTGTACATGCGGTCAAATTCTCAAAGAGTAATTTGAGCAAAGAATTGGATAGAATCGATATTGAAGGACCAAATGGATTATTGAATTTGCGTGGAATCGAGTATGATCCCGAAGATAAAAATCTCTGGGTGAGCGCTTATGATGGTGCCATTTACAAGATAGCAGGTTTTGAAACCAAAACTATCAGCTCTGTAGATGAAGGAGTCATGGGACTCAATGCGATGATCAATGCAGATATTTATCCGAATCCTGCAACCGAAACCGCATTCCTTACATTCACATTGCCACTTGGATTGAGTGAAGCGAAAGTAGAACTCTATGATATCTATGGCAATAAAGCACTTGCTTTGTTCAATGGTTATGTAGAACCTATGTCACTCAAAACACTTTCTTTCTCTGTGAAAGATTTGACAACCGGAATGTACTCTCTGATCATCTCATCAAAAGACGGACTCATCAGAACATCAAAGAGCATTAGCATCCAGCGATAAGCTCTTTGTAATAAAGCTAAGCCCTCAAGAGAATATTCTTTTGAGGGCTTTTTTTATGGAAACAGTTGAATTAATAATGTACCATTCACTTCAATTCAAATTCCAAATACGGATTTAGCGATATGATACGTTTGAACATGCGCATCCACGGTATATTCGATGGGTTTGCTATACCCACCACCAAGTGCGAGAGAAACAGGAATGCCTTCTCTTTTCGCCCATTCAAACACCATGCGATCTCTTTCTGCTAGACCATTCATGGTGAGAGACAATCGACCAAGCGAATCAGTTTCTAAAGGATCTGATCCACCAAGATAAAAAATGATATCAGGTTTATGATCGGTGAAAGCGGGTAAATATGATTTCAATATCGTACAATATTCATCATCACCAACGCCATCTTCCAATTCTATGTCAACCGTTGATGGTACTTTTATGAAAGGGTAATTTTTTCTTCCATGCATGCTGAAAATGAAAATCTGTGGTAAGTCTCCCAAGATTGCGCTATTACCATTTCCTTGATGTACATCCACATCAATGATGGCGATTCGATTGACTTTACGAGCATTCAATAATCGAAGGGAAGCAACTGCAATATCATTGAATACACAAAACCCTTCACCTGCATCATATAATGCATGATGAGTGCCACCAGCTAGATTACCCGATATTCCTTCCTCAAGAGCGATTTCTGATGCGGATACCGCGCCTCCGACAGTTGCAAGTGAGCGTTTCACAAGTCCAGCTGTCAATGGAAATCCGATTCTTCGTACAATTTTAGGATCAAGCGTCAAATCACATACTGATGCCACATACTTAGGATCATGTGCAAGTGTCAATTCATCGGGCGAAAAAATAGGAGATTCATGCAATTCATTTGTATCAAGAATATTTCTATTCAATAATGCATCTCTGATCAATCTATACTTGGACATCGGAAACTTATGTCCATCGGGAAGGGGAATGGTATATGTGTCGGAATAAAAAACCTTCATGCATCAATTTCTTGGTGAATGAATGTATTTGTGTAGCAATAATGTATTCCACTGATTCTTAGCATCGGCTTGCTCATAGATCATGCCATCCACGATTCTGCGCATGAGCTCGATGCCGAGTCCACCATAAGAGAAATTTTTAAAATATGACAACATATCGGGGGATTTCACAGAATTGGGATCAAATGTCTTGGCATTGTCTTTGATCCGAATCCGACATACTCCATTCGAATATTCGACATCAATGATCAAGCGGGAAGCATTCAAATCTTTTCCGTGCAGTATGATATTCGAACATGCTTCATCAACTGCAAGGCATAATGATTGAGCTGTGTTTGAATCCAATCCTTGTGATGTCAATCGCTCAAAGACAAATGCTCGAATACCCGCCAATTCATGCACTGAAGCACTTGCTGAATATATGCCCGGTTCCAACATTGTCATGATTCACCTCCGACATCGAAGAGAGACAATGCAGATTCTTTGCTATCAACAATACGATAGAGAATTGGAAAGCCGAGTAAATCAAAAACGGTGAATACAGATTTTTGCATGGAGCAAAATACGAGATCACCACCTTGTTTTCTGATTGTATCGATATGCTTCATGAAAATCCCCAATCCTGCGCTGCTTATATAAGTCAATTCCGTGCAATCAATAATAATTTTTTGAATTGCATCTGCAAGAGTCTTTTGAATTTCTTGATCAAGAATATTCGATGTGGATGCATCAAGATATCCATGTAATGATAGGATTCTTCCTTGATCAAATACATGGACTTCAATGGAAAATGCTTGTTGTGTCTGCATGAAATTTATTCCTCTAAAGTATCGGTGAGGAAATACGACCTATTGAACATGAAGTTACATGCACTTAGAAAATGACCGGATAGAGTACCGGATTGACTTCATGCATCATTGCATACACTGTTTCAACGATATGTTCTGCTTCTGCTTTGGACCAGAAATTACCATCTGTTCCATATGCGGGTCGATGCTCTCTTGATGCCAAGGTGATTGGTTTGGAATCGAGATATGCATAACCGTTTTGATGTTCAAGTATTTCCTGCATCATATATGCTGTGGTTCCACCGGGAACATCTTCATCAAAGAATAGTATGCGATTTGTCTTCTTGAGCGATTCCACAATCATTCCAGAGCGATCGAATGGCAATAGTGTCTGCACATCGATTATTTCCACATCGATATTCAATTGAGCCAATTGCTCTGCGGCTTCAAGAGCAATTCTACAACAAGCACCATAAGTCACAATAGTGAGGTCATTTCCATTGCGAAGGATTTCAGGCATGCCGAGAGGGACGGTATATTCGCCCATATTTGATGGCATTGCTTCTTTGAGTCGATAACCATTCAATACTTCAATGATGAGTCCCGGTTCATCTGATTGCAATAGCGTTGCATACATGCCTGCTGCTTGGGTCATATTTCTTGGTACGCATACATGAATGCCGCGTACGAGATTGATGATGCCTGCCATCGGGCTTCCACTATGCCAAACGCCTTCAAGTCTATGTCCACGCGTGCGAATGATTGCGGGTGCTTTTTGTCCTCCACGCGTTCTCCATTGCACGGTGGCCAAATCATCACTCATCAATTGCAATGCATAGAGAAGATAATCCAGATATTGAATCTCAATGATTGGTTTGAGTCCACGCATGGCAAGACCAATTCCTTGACCAAGTATCGTGGCCTCACGAATGCCTGTATCGGAAACACGCAAGAGTCCATACTTTGCTTGCAATCCGCTGAATCCTTGATTCACATCGCCCAATTGTCCGACATCTTCGCCGAATGCCACAATGCGTGGATCATTGTTCAGATGATAATCAAAACAAGCATTCATGATTTCCGAACCATTCACAAGTTGTGATTGTGCATCAATATGTGCTGGAATATGTTGTACTTTGAATGCTGATTCAGAACTTTCGCTGAATAAATGAGAAGAATAGCGTTCGGTTTGAAGATCATTGAGTGACTTCTTCCATACAATGAGCGCCTGTCTTGCAGGACCATTCATGGTTCTCGTGGCAAGCAATGCCTTATGCACGATGCCCATGATATCTCTGCGGAAGGGTTCTCTGATTGTTTGCAAAGTCGAGAGCAATTGTTGCAATTCAAATTTTATGGATTGCTCATTGCATTCATGCATCAAGTTCTCGATATGCTGTGCTGCATTTGTCAAATCTACCAGTATCGGCTCTTGATATGCTTTCCATGCTTCATCACGCCACGCTTTCACTCTCTTGATTGCATCTTGTTCGATGTTTTCGATTTCTTCGGAAGTGATAATTCCATGACTCATGAGCCAATCTTTCATGCGTGCAATGCCATCGAAATCTTGTTCCCATTGCAATCGTTCTTTTGATTTATATCGCTCATGACTTCCGGATGTGGAATGTCCTTGTGGCTGAGTCACTTCAATCACATGAATGATTTGCGGAACATGTTCTGTTCTTGCTGTTTCTCCTGCTTTTGCATAGACTTCGAGGAGAGCGGGATAATCCCATGCTTTTACGGTATGTACATCATATCCATCTTTTGTACCCGTTTTTCTTTGGAAGCCGGACAATAGTTCACCAACATTGGATTTGGTCATTTGGAATTCATTCGGAACAGAAATTCCATAGCCATCATCCCAAATGGAAATAACTGCGGGTGAGCGTAGCACACCGATTGCATTCACAGATTCCCAGAACATTCCTTCGGCTGCACTTGCATTTCCAATTGTTCCCCAAGCCACTTCATTTCCATTCTTACTGAATGAATTCATGTCTTTGAGTACATCTATCGAACGATAGAGTCTGGAAGCATAAGCCAAACCAACGAGTCTTGGCATTTGTGAACCGGTAGGTGAGATATCTGCTGAAGAGTTATACTGATCAATGAGTTTTTTCCATGATCCATCAGCATTCAACGAACGAGTAGCAAAATGTCCATTCATCGATCTTCCAGCAGATGCAGGTTCCAGTTCAGAATCGGGAATGGCATATAATTGTGCAAAGAATTCTTTGACGGAAGACATGCCGAGGGCAAACATGAATGTCTGATCTCGATAATATCCAGATCTGAAATCGCCTTTCTGGAATGCTCTAGACCAAGCCAATTGCGGTAATTCTTTTCCATCTCCAAAGATTCCGAATTTTGCTTTACCCGACAGAACTTCGCGTCTGCCGAGTAGTGAAGCTTGTCTGCTTTCAATTGCCAGTGTCAAATCTCTGACTAACTCTTCACGATTAAGTGGAAGAGTCACTTTGGATGATTTTTTTCCGGATTTGGATGACGATGTATTTTTAGATGCCATGTTTGCCAAAAGTAGAGTTTTCTAAGATTGGCAAAGATACGGTCTATGCAGTGTATAACCAAAGCTGTGAATAAGCTCTTTGGAGAAGTGATTTTTGAGTAAAAAGGCGAGTTTTACGAAGAATATCCAAACTTTGATGAAAAAGGGTTTTGTGAAAGGTTTTGTGAAATTTCGGAAAAAACCTATCTTTGTGTTCCCTCATTTGCGGAAGTGGCGAAATGGCAGACGCACCATCTTGAGGGGGTGGCGCCTTCACTGGCGTACGGGTTCAAGTCCCGTCTTCCGCACATAAAAAGCTCCAATCTTTGATTGGGGCTTTTTTATTTTCCTTTTGAAACGCTCAATGCAGTGATGCCTGCAGTCATGTAGCACAAAAATAAAACCCCGAAATATGCCATCAGAAGCCAGTTCATGGGAATTTCCATGATCCAGGGGAAAGAAGATGTATAGTGCATTCGTAGGAGTTGAGAGATTCCCGAACCCGATAGAATTCCGAGTGTACAAGCCGTGATGGCGAAAAGTAGATGTGGTATTGCAATAAATCCTCTTCCTGCACCGAGTGTTTGAAGGATGAACCATTCCGTTGGGCTTTGGAGTAATTCTGCCCGAAAGACATATGAAAGAAAACCCAAAGAAAGAATAAAAATGCCTGTTGCACCGGCAAGTCCGAGGGTTAGTACCATTGAGCTACGGGCAAAAACGGACCC
>JBEEPK010000088.1:0-7177 GCA_041191145.1 Bacteroidota bacterium | reverse complement strand
CCAACACCACCCAATGTGATGCCATTCAATTCTTGATTAGGTTGAAGAGCGATACCACCAAATTCAACGCGAACATATTTCAATGAACCGCTATTATCATTATCATCTGTACCGCCATAATACCATTTAGATTTATCATTTTGATCTGCAACGCCACCTTCTTGAGCTGCCTCACCACCAGGATTATTGATGCGTGCTTTACCATAGATTAACAATCCACCCCAATCACCAGGACGACGCTGACCCGGAGGTGCGGATGAGGTAAATACAATAGGCAATTGCGGAGTTCCATTTGCAATCAATTTTGCACCACGATTTATGACCATCGCAGAATTCTTGCCAACTGTATCACCTACAATGATTGTTCCTGGTTGAATTGTCAATACAGCCGGTTCAACAACATGAACAAAACCACGGAGACCATAAATTTTTTGATTGGACAATGTCACATTCGTATTGATTGTTCCTGACAATACTGAATCAACCTTTGTTGGAAGTGGGCGCTGAATGATAATAGGATTAGTTGAAACACCATTCATATTTGTATCTGCAACTTCCACCATGCGGAGAAATCCTGTTGCTGTTTCAATACCAGGAGCACGGAATCCACCAACAAATTGTCCTCTTCTGAATGTGCTATTTACATTACTATCTTTGACACTAGTTGCACCAGTCAAATCTGTCCAAGGACCATTCTTTGATTGTGAAAACTGAAACTTGTAGATCGAACCAAGTTTTGTTGTCGTTGTATCCCAACGAATGTCATATGAAGTACCTGCACGATATGTTTCACCTGCAGTACCACCTGGTGAAGTGATTCTTGGCTTTGGTGGCTCTTGAGCTTTATATTCTGTATTGATTGGATTATAGTTAGCCCATGGTAGATCCCAGCGATTTGTGCCCATTGCACCTCTGAAATCCACTTTGTCAAAGAATGGATCATCAATTGCGATAACTCCATTTCTTGTGAAGTTAGCTCCTGTTAATAAGGGAGAATTTGCTTGCAATGCCGGATTGAAATTTACATCAGAAAAAGGATTTTCAAGTCTTGCTGCAGCAGTACTACCTTTTTCAATTAGATTATTATACGGTCCTTTTGTAATCCAATTTGCGTCCATTCCTTGAGGAGGAGTTCCACCGGCCAAGTTGAGCCATGAACCCTTGATGCCATACCATGCGCTGTAGCGGATATGTAATGAATCTGCATTTGCTGCATTCATGGTTGGTGTTTGTGCAATTTCTATTCCGCGTGGCCAACCTATGAATGCCGAGTTATAAATTGATTGACGAGAATTTCTACGGATTTGAGCACCTGCACCAAATCTTGAATTCGGAGTGAAAGATGTATCGGCCAATGGACCAATTGCTGTGATATTTGAAAAGATTGAAGAAGACAATGGACTATTGAATGTTGCAGTTGCATCATTGTCCGCCTCGAATGCTTGAGAGGTAGATTGATCTGCTCTTGTTGTATAGCGCTGAACAATACCATATTGAATTCTTCCACTGAATCCATTATCGGTATCAAAGTCATCATCTAATGCCCCAACCGAAATCAAATATTTACCATCAACATTACCACCAAACCATTCATAGGCATCATCATTCGCATAACTTACTTGTATATATCGCATGGTTGTGCCACGACCGACGCCACCCATCGTGATACTATTCAATTCCTGATTTGGCTGAATTGAGATACCTGCAAATTCAACACGAACATATTGCAGTGATCCGCTATTGTCATTATCATCAGTTCCACCATAATACCACTTGGTTTTATCATTCGGATCTGCTACTCCCCCTTCTTGCGCGGCCTCTCCACCTGGATTATTGATGCGTGCTTTTCCATAGATCAAAAGACCACCCCAATCGCCTGCTCTTCTTTCACCCGGAGGTGCGGATGAAGTCATGACGATAGGTAATGTCGGTGTTCCATTTGCAATGATCTTTGCACCACGATTAATCACAAGCGCAGAGTTCACACCCACTGTATCACCTACTAGGATTGTCCCTGCTTGAATTGTCAAGACAGCCGGTGAAACCACATGTACAAAGCCTTTTAAACCGTATATTTTTTGATTTGAAAGGAATACATTGTTTGTGATTGTACCAGTAATGACTGAGTCCACTCGTGTCGGAGTTGGTCTTTCAATCACAATTGGATTTGAGCTCACACCAAATCGTGTTGTGTCCGAAAGTAAAACCATTCTCACATAGCCTGTCAATGTTGGAACAGATGGAGCTCTGAAGCCACCATTGAATCTTCCTCTTCTATTTGTAGAATTGGCATTGCTGTCCAATACATTGGTGGCACCCGCTAAATCAGTCCAAGGACCTGATGGAGATGTTCCAAATTGAAATTTGAATCTTTGACCGAGAGTTGTTGTGGTTGTATCCCACACCAAATCATTAGAGCTACCTGCTCTATATGTTTCAAATGCAGCACCGCCGGGTGATATAATCCTAGGGTTTTGAGCCCAAAGCTGCATTGACAATGCCAAGATTGCCAGAAATAGGGAAGCTATGTGTTTCATGGCCTTTTATATAAAAAGTGAATGATTATTTCTTTATTGCCACTTATATGAAATGCTCAAAGAAAATGTGGTTCCAAACACATTAGATTGAACTGTATTATCGCCTTGTTTCCAGTACAACGTTTGATTGAGAAGATCGCGCACTGAAAGTTTCACATCAAACATGGAAGAAACTGTTTGTGATACTGAAAGATCCAAGAGATCCCTTGGCTCTTCATACCAATGTGGTGTTTTGCCATCGCGTTCAAGTCCCGGGAATCGACCCAATTGTGCTACAGACACAATGCGTCTACCGGCTCTATTATATGCGATATTGACAGATGTTCCTGTTTCTGGATTCATATAGAACAAAGATGCATTAACTGAATATGGAGATTGTCCCCACATTGGTCTTGTCTCTTCTGAATTCCCTTGACTGATTGTGATCTCTGAATTGATGAGTGTGACATTTGTTCCAAACATGAAATTGGAGAACATTGAACCGAGAAAACCGAGTCCTTTTCTGAATTCGAATTCCACACCATAATTATTCGCTGATCCATCTTTGATGATATTACCGAGTGAATCACGAACCGCGCCACCATTTTCCCAGGTTCTATCGGGCTTACCACCTGTTTCACCACTCAATGTTTCTTCAATCGGATTTCTGAAATTCTTGTAGAAACCACTAACTGAGAATACTTCGCCGGGACCCATGAATGTTTCAAAGCGCAGATCATAATTTTCAACTTGAGTGCGATTCAGTTTTGTATTTCCACGAACATTGACAAGCTCATTGAAGTTGTAAAATTCAAATGGAGCTAGTTCACGGAATGTTGGACGAGTGAGTGTTTGTGAAGCAGATGCTCTAATATTTGTTGTCTCATTCATTTTATAAATAAGATTCAGAGCAGGAAGGAAATCAAATGTATGATAATCAACTGTAGCAATTTGACCATTCGAGAAAAATCCATTCAAGTTGATTGTATTGTCTTCCACGCGCAAACCAGTAATCACGCGGAATTGCTCGGATCCAATTTCAAATGGCGAATCGATCATAGCATAACCGGCATAGAGACTTTCTGTTCCGGAATATCCATCGCTTGGCTTGGAGTCTTCACGCATATACAATGTGTCACCGCGCAAATCGAAATTTTGTGCACTGAACAATTTATCCGGTGAAGCAGCATAAAAATCAGTACCCAATAAGCCATTTGGATCATTGGATGCAAGTGTGAAAGATCTCGCTGAGAAACCACGATCGCGTGTTTCCATCAAAGCACCGGTCTTCACTTTGAGTTCTGCTGTAATTGGAATGGTAAGATTGAATGATCCGCCATTGACTTTATCGGTAAGATTCGAGAAGAATCTTCCTGCAAGCGTGCCATCGCCCAATGGTTGTACATCTGCGATGAATGGTGCATCTGGTGAAGTTGATTGACGTGAATAACGAAGTCTTCTGAAGTCAGGTTCATCTCTTTCAGATTGAGAATATCCATATCTCCAATCAAGCAATATATTATTCAAAGGCAATGTATGCTCGCCACTCACTTGTGTTGAAATCAATTCTTTCTGCACGAATTGAGCGCTGAATTGTCTAAAATCAATCCCTTGTGTTGAATCTGCGCCTTGAAGGAATAAAGTTTCATCATCGATGGAGCGATTATAGATATTCTTGAAGCTTATGGAATTTGTTGTTCCAATTTTATAAGACACATTCATCAATCCGCCAATACCGGCTGATCTATTTGAAACGGAGCCGCTACTTTTACGCTCATAAGAACCATCACCGAGCAATGTATTTCGGTCTGTTGCTGATTTGATCGCATAGGAATTTCCATGAGAAAGAGATGCAATCACACCGAGTTCATTCCCACCTACTTCGAAGATATCTGTATATGCCAAATTCACGCTGGTATTTGGATTCGCTGAAGCGGAATCTCTTTTCCAAGAATCTGATTTCAAATCACGACCAAATTGTTGAAGTCTTTCTTGTGCATCTTGTTTTCCGGCATAGGCATCACGAATCAATCTGTCTGTCTCTGCTCTATTGGAAGGTGCGCTTGAAGGAAGCGATCTCATGCCATCGTCAATGCCAAGCCAATCGGATGAACTTCCCGGGGTGCTCAAAAATGCATTGTCTCTGAGGGTTGTATTTGTATTGAATGCGCTTGAAATCGATGCCTTCAATGAAAATCCATCAGGAAAATCAACTGTATTCAATTGGACCAAACCACCCACAAAATTTCCGGGTAAATCCGGTGTGAATGATTTTGCGACATTTGCGCTTTGCAAGAATTCGGAGGGGAACATATCAAAAGCAAAGGAACGCTTATCGGGTTCGGTTGTGGCCAAACCGGCACCATTCAATGTGGTATTATTATAGCGATCACTTACGCCGCGAACATATACGAATTTGTCGCCAACGAGGGTTACGCCTGAAACACGCTTCAAAGCTTGTCCTGCATCGCCATCGGGAGTTTTGGAAATTTCTTCTTTTGAAACCCCATCACTTACTTGTGCGGCATTCTTTCTCTGAGCAAGAATTGTGGATTGCGCATCATTTGAGCGACGTGCTTCAATCACCACATCTTCAGTCTTTTTGGATTCGGGTGACAATGAAGCATTAATTGTTGTGGTTTGGCCGGCAGTAACAATCACTGAGCCAATTGTTTTTGGGGAAAAACCCACAGATGTAAAGATGATGGTATATGTTCCGGGAGCAACAGCTTTAATGGTGTATTTCCCTTTCACATCGGAAAAAGCCCCTTTTTTTGTGTCTTTGAGGCGCACAGTGACACTTCTCATGAATTCACCGGATTCTGCATCTTTAACAGTACCGGAAATAATGCCATCCTGGGCAAATGCAGTTGCAGACATTATGTTAGCAATGCTGAACAGCATACAAAACAAGGCAGAAATACGATTTCGCATTTGTACAATAGTAGAAATTGATACAACACACACTAGAACACTGCAAAACTACCGTCGTGATATAACCTGTATGTTACGCCAATGTTAAGTCTTGGTAAAGTACCCTCTCTTTTCCCTAACTTTGTGTGAATAACTTTGGAGTATCTATGTCATTCGAACTATTGCAAACCTTATGTAAAACCCCCGGAATACCCGGTCGGGAGCATCAATTCAGAGATTATGTGTCCGGAATACTTGGTCCAATCTCAGATGAACCCCTAAGAACAGATCCGATGGGCAATCTTTTTGCGGTGAAAAAAGGAAATGGTACAACGCCTCGCTCGATTATGCTCGCCGCACATATGGATGAGATTGGATTTATTGTCCGCTTCATTACAAAGGAAGGATTCATTTATGTACAACCACTTGGTGGCTTTGATCCCAGAGTTTTGATTGCGCATCGCGTGACCGTGCACACAAAACTGGGTCCGCTGACAGGAGTGTTTGGCTTTAAGCCAACGCATTTCACAACGCCAGAGGAAAGAAATAAGGTTGTTCCTTTGACAGATCTATTCATTGATATCGGTTATCCCGCCGAAAAAGTCAAGGAATTGGTTCGCATTGGTGATCCCGTCACGATGCAGTCGGATTTGATTGAAATGGGAAATCTCTATTCCGGCAAAACTTTGGATGATAGAGTTGGTGTCTATGTGATGCTCGAGGCATTCCGCAGATTCAAACAAAGCGCAGATCATATCCATGCCGTTGCAACCGTGCAAGAAGAAATCGGCGTGCGAGGCGCAAGAACTGCATCATTTGGTTTGGAACCACATATCGGCATTGCATTGGACATCACCATTGCGGCAGATATTCCCGGTGTGGATGAAAAAGATCATTGCGTGAAGATTGGTCAAGGCGTTGGAATCAAGGTGATGGATAGTTTGTCGGTTTCACATTATGGACTCTATCAATTCTTCTGTGAACTCGCCGAGCGATTTGAAATCCCACATCAATACGAAGTGCTTCCAAGTGGTGGAACAGATGCCGGCGCAATGCAAGTCTCACGCGATGGCATTCCCGTGATCACACTTTCGATACCATGTCGATATACTCATACCGTCGCTGAAGCTGTTCACAAAGATGATATCGAAGCAACGATCCGCTTGCTGATCGCATTTCTCGAACATTCCCATGAATTTACATTCTAATAAAAAAGGCTTCCCAAGGGAAGCCTTTGATTTTTCAGGTTGAAACTGTATCAGAAATTAATTTTGATCGTACCTGTTGATGCATTATATGTAACAGGGAATTCTCTGAGTGTTTGAGAAGGACCGCTTTGAGAAGGACCGCTCTCCAATACATTTCCGAAGTTATTTTCATCAACAGAATATTTGGCTTTCATTGGGCAAGTCTCGCAAATTATTTCCTTATTAATAGGATTACCTAATGCAGGTGCAGGAGACTTTTTCTCGCAATTTTTGGGACATCCAACAGAGATGCAACGATATGTATTAATATCGGTTTTCAAAATAATAATCGGATTTCCATTATTATTTGAACCATATGTTCTTCGTACAAATCCATCAATATTTCCCAAACCCGGCTCATCTGCAACTTTT
Organism: Bacteroidota bacterium; assembly: GCA_041191145.1. Taxonomy (GTDB): domain Bacteria; phylum Bacteroidota; class Ignavibacteria; order Kapaibacteriales; family UBA961; genus UBA961. The sequence continues at coordinate 129 of JBEEPK010000088.1, read as the reverse complement.
AACTCAATTGAACCATCACTCGGAGAAGTGGAATCTGAGCACCCTGACAATGATAAATTCATGAATAAACCTGCAGAAGCAAGAGGAGCAATACCTAATGCTTTTAAAATAGTTCTTCTTTGAGAGTCT
>JBEEPK010000087.1:0-6931 GCA_041191145.1 Bacteroidota bacterium | reverse complement strand
GGCATGAATTCACTTATGATTTTGCAAATTCATGATGAACTTGTTTTTGATGCATTGAAGGATGAAGTTGATGCATTGCGTGATCTTGTTAAGCATGAAATGGAATCAGCAATGACACTTGGAGAAGTGCCTATCCTAGTTGAAACAGGAGTCGGTGAAAATTGGGAAGAAGCACATTGATCAGATTCTGATGCCATACCACACAATATTCGGATGAATCTTGATGCATGGCATTGGAAGTTTCACCGAATTGAGAAGTCTTTTGAGAGTCAATCCCCATCCATCATCAAATGGCAAAGCTTCTGCATTGAAATCCAATGAAAGAAATAACTCGTGATTTCCGCTACCATAACGATTGATATTGTTGACAGAATGTCCGATCGCTACATTGATATATTTAGACCATGCACCAATATTCTCCTTTCCGATCATTCCCGCGATATTGAAGCTAAGCCAATGATATGTACTTTGATAATCATTCAATAATGAATTTCCACCATGTTGCTTGAATGATTGAGATGGAAGAAAAGAAAATTTCATGCGAATGAAATCCAATTCCGGAATATACTCCTGAAGAATCGGAAGTCCTGAACCAATGACATTTGCAATGGCATCACCTCTGCTAAAACCTAAATAGGGAGCGCCTTCCGAGTAACCATCGCGGATTTCTACAACTGTTTGATGAAACAATGAAATTCCACTGCCAATCCAGGTTGAAGTTCTTCTGTCATAACCACTTTGCTCAAATATGCCTCCAATATTTCTGGCCGCAATATAGGAGAAAGTCGCATGTCCGAATTTGTCTGCGAGCAATGCATCATCATATTCGGTTTTCCACTCCATGACATGAAAAGGTGCGGAATCAGACCAATAGTCTTTTGCTTGTTCGCTGAATGAAATCCCCAGCATGACAGTTGATAATCCCCAAGGGATATACTGTTGATATGTTGAATCTTCCAAAGCCCAAGTACTATGCGTGCTAGAAAAATACAAGCATACAAAGGCAAAAAAGGTGCATATGTGTTTTGAAGAATTCAATTCAATAAATTGTGATAATCATTTGGGAATCTTTTCATGATCCATGTAGAATCATTGACCAAAATATTTCGAACCCATGTAAAACAGCCCGGTTTATTGAACTCTATGAAATCGCTGTTTCATCGCGAATATACAGAATTCATAGCAGCGGACTCAGTCACATTTTCAATTGAGGAGGGAGCTTTGGTCGGCATGCTTGGTGCCAATGGAGCAGGTAAAACCACTACGCTTAAGATGCTTTCCGGACTGCTTCATCCAAGTTCAGGGATTGCCACCGTCATGGGTTATGTGCCATGGGAAAGACATAATGATTTTAGAAGAAATTTTTCACTGGTGATGGGACAAAGAAATCAATTATGGTGGGATTTACCGGCAGGTGATTCATTCCTTTTGAATAAAGAAATGTATCGGATAGCAAATCATGATTTTAATAATCGATTAAAGGAAATGTCAGAGCGTTTGGATATTGCCGAAAAACTGCATATCCAAGTTCGGAAGTTAAGTCTTGGAGAGCGCATGAAATGTGAATTGATCGGTGCGCTACTCCATTATCCAAAAGTTGTTTTTCTTGATGAACCCACCATCGGACTGGATATCGTAGCGCAACATTCATTGCGCGAATTCATAGCAGAATTCAATAAAGAACAGGGTACAACCATCATATTGACAAGTCACTATATGGATGATATTGAAGCACTGTGCAAAAGAGTCATTTTGATGGATGAAGGTAGAATTCAATTTGATGGAGCTTTGAGTGGACTGGTTGAAAGATTCTCAGGAGAAAAAATACTGACCATTGTAATTGATCATGAAGTCTCTCCTCAAGACATTCCACATAATGAATATGTTTCAGAAATTGGAAAAGATCATATCACATTCAAAGTGCCGAAGAGTGAAGTAGCCAAGATCACATCGCACTTTTTGGCTCATTTTTCGGTGCGTGACATTACGATTTCCGAAATGCCTGTGGAAGAAGTGATTAGGGAGATTTTTTCAGGGAAAAACATCGATGCATCATCGCAGAATTGATAGAAAATTGGGGACAAAATTCTGTTGGTCATGGCCTCTACTTTGGCTAATTTGCGCCAATGCCGTCAAATACCTGCGTAATTACAGTGATTTGTGGCTGAATCAAGATTCCATGAACACATAAGACATGGTGCATATATGCAAGCTATCATATTTCTTTCTTTGTTTTTCCTTCTTCAATGCTCTCTATTTTCTCAGAGTAGTCCCAAAAGACTCGTGCTCATAGAGGAATTCACTAGCGCTACTTGCAAACCGTGCGTCGATGCCGATAAAGTATTGAAAGTGGTTGCAAAATTGGATAGTGGAATTATCGCGTTGAAATATCATTTGAACATTCCTTCCCCCGGAGATCCTTTTTACAAAGCAAATACAGTCCACAATGATGTACGAGGTGCTTTATATGCAGTTCCCGCATTGCCCGCTTCGAGAGTCAATGGACATAAATCAGTAGATCCGAGAGATTCTCTGGCGATGTGGAATCTAGCCAGACTCGATCAGCAAATGCCATATCCGATAGTGATGTCAGTGAAGCAAGAAGTAGTTTCGGGTAATGAAATGAAAGTTACCGTTGATGTGGAGGCGGACATTGAATTGAAAGATTATGTACTTCACACGGCTGTTTACACCGATCTTGTAAATCTTCCGAATATTGTCAATACTCTACCTGCATCAAATGGACAAACTGAGTTTGCATCTTCCATGATGACAATGCTTCCGGATGAAAAAGGAACTGCATGGAATACGAATGCAAAAGAAAAGAAATCAGTTTCTTATACCTATACCAAAGGAACAGGTGAATTGTGGAATAGTACAGTAAATGTTATTGCATTTTTGCAGAATCCACGAACATTGGAAATCATTCAATCCTCCATAAGCGTACAAAAACCTGTTGGAACAATGATTTCAACAACACTGAGTTTTCCTCCGACCATTTCGCCCGTATTTGAAGCATTGCCGACTCAAGGAACAATCACGCTCAAAGCTTCAATCGGAAATGCTTCAGGTGCTCCAATCACATATAACAATGTGTCGATTGTGAAATCGCCACGCACTCCGCAAGACTGGACTTTGAAATTGACTGGTAATCAAACCTCGTTCACACTTAATCCTGGTGAGAAAAAAGAAATATCAATGGAATTTCAGAGATCCGCTCAACCCGGAATTGGAGAAGTTTTGTTGACATTTGCCGAAGGATCAGGGAAAACATATTCAGCCACTCCAATTACGATTGTTTCAAAAGAATCAGAAGCATTTTTGGTTCAAGACAATCTTAGTGGAAATGTCGGTCCATTTGCAGATGCCGTAATATTACCCGGAGTCAAGAGATATATTGCCATGAGTACGAATGAATTCATGCAGAATATCGAAAAGTTTACTTCTCTAAAGCGTTTTATTTGGCATTGTGCAGACAGTGGAAGAATCGTTAAGGCAGAATCTGATTTCATGCTTGGTTTGGGAAATAAGGGCATTTCATTTATGCTGTCCGGACAATTCACAACCAATAATATGTTTTTTGACAAAGTTGCACTCTTTGATACAATCGGTGTTACCTATGCCGGATTTATGGTCAGAAATACTGCATATACTTTGTCCGGTGTTCAAGGTGATACTATCTCTAATGGTTTGACGCTTTCTTGTGCTCCAAGAAGCTATGCTTTTTATCCAATGAAGCTGAAGAACAAATCCAATACTTCAATTACTTCGATTTTAACACTGTCAACCAGCTCAACAGGTGATACAATTGGTGGCGTTCGTGTACAGAGAAATACGAATCGTATCGTGTACTTGGGTTTGCATCCATTTGCGATCACAGACTCTGCTCAGAGAAAAACGCTGATTGATCGCTCGCTTGCATGGATTGAGAATTTTTCATTCGTTCCAAATCCTCAATTAACATCATCGGTGACTTCCATAGATTTTGGAACAGTTGCATCGATGACCGGCAATACAAAGAAATTCATTCTCTCTAATCCGGGAAATGTGGAAACCGTCATTTCATCAATTTCCTTAAAAGGAGCTGATCAGAGTGCATTTTCAATTCAGCCTGCTAGTATCACTACAATTCCGGCGGGGGGAAACATTGAGATCACCGTTTCATTCTCACCTTCAGGGCCTGGAATAAAGAATGCTGAACTGCAGATTGTCCCTGACAGAAATGAATTGGAAACCATGGTGATTGCATTGTCCGGTTCTTATATACCAAGTTCTATTGAGGAATCACCAGAAGCGGCAATGATTACTCATATTGCTGACGGTATAGTAATTCAAATGAACTCCGTAAAAGACATGCGGTATCGTGTTGTGGATTTGTCTGGAAAAACATATGCTTCAGGAAATATTGATGCAAGTCCATTCAAATTGCCTTTGATGACAAGAGGATTCTATCTTCTTCAAATTATTTCAGAAGATGGAATGCAAGTTCTACCTTTCATTTATTGATTATTTGATATTCATTCAGAGAATAGATCATGAATACATTTCTACGCCATGCAATTCTACTCTTCATAGTCATTCCAATGTTTGGGATTACAAATCTATTTGCAGAAAGAGGCGACACCACGAAGGTGAAGCTGTTCGACAAATATCTTTGGACCTGGTATGGAAATCAAAATCGATGGGGAGAATTCCCATCCAAAGACAAACGATTCGAAAGAATCTTCATGAATTTCACATTGACTTGTCCGAAGGGTGGATGCGGTGAATGGGACTATACTATGAGAGTCTATGCCCGTACTAGAACAGGTAAAATGGATTCCAATTTAGTTGATGCTCCAATGTTCTCAAAAGCTGGTGCTTTTTCAGACTCATTGAGAGTTGCACTCCAACCGACCTTCAAAACAAAATACAATGCAACCGCAAAAAAAACAGATACTGTCCCAAATAATCCCTTCCAGATTTGGATGTATAAGGATAATGCAAATCCTTTCCAAGTGACTGATTCAATGCCCGCATATGAAGCTGGTTACTGGAATATTCTCTTTAGCTCAACAGGTGCCAAAGTAGATTCCTTTTTTGTTACAGGCGATACTACCTTCATAAAAGGGACCAGAAAAGCATATAAGCCGTTTGAAATAGTTAATGAAACAGAAATTGGTCGTTTCATAACGCCATATGGAAAATGGCATAATGAAAATTGGTCATATACTTGGGACTTTGATGTAACCGATTATGCCCATATTCTGAGAGATTCCACTGAAATCAAAGTATTTTATGATGGCTGGTCACAGGGGTCACTGTTTAATCTAGATTTTACTTTCATAGAAGGAATTCCTGCAAGAGAAACATATGAACACAGAGTGTTTTGGTCAGGAAATCCTACTTATGGGGATCCGGGAAATCCCATCGAGAAACTCTTGAAACCGATGAAATTCAATCGTTTGCAATTAACCGATAAGATTACTTTGCGTTTGCAGACTACTGGTCATGGATTCGGAGGCACAGAAAATGCAGCAGAGTTTTCGCAAAAAACACATAAGATCTTGATTAATGGGGAAGAGAAATTTGAGCAGTTTCTCTGGAGAGGTGATTGTGGTCAAAATCCAATTTATCCACAAGCAGGCACTTGGTATTATAATCGAGCAGGATGGTGTCCTGGTGATGTGGTCCAATATTGGGATTATCATGTAACGCCATTTTTCAATGGCTTTGATAGTCTTGAAATTTCCTATGCAATGGAACCATATGAAAATCAGGATTTGTCAAAAAGAGCAAGCTATATAATTGAAGGGCAGTTATTATATTCCAAATCAAATTACATGAATAATGTATCCTTGGAAGAAATTAAGATGCCTAATAGTGCATATAAGTATCGCAGAATGAATCCGATTTGTCCTGGTCAAAAGCCACTGATAGTCGTGAAAAACCAAGGCTCTAATACTCTTAATTCCATGATCATTCGCTATCGCATTGATAGTGGTGAAGACAAGTACTTTAATTGGTCAGGAAATATTGCATTCATGGAAGAATCTGAAATTGAACTTCCAATCATTGATTTTCCAAATGGGGATCATACATTTACTGTTCAAGTATTTGAACCAAATGGTCGCTTGGATGAATCTGATATAGGAGACATTAAGACAGTTGCATTCTCAAATCCAAAATTGACCACATCGGGAAAAGTAGCTTTGATGCTTAAGACTGATGCTGTTTCAGGTATTCCCAATGGTATTCGTTATGAAGTGCAAGATGCGGACGGATACATCATTAAGGAAAGAGGTAATTTTCAAGATGGTGCCACAATCCGTGATACATTTAATTTGGAAGATGGATGTTATCGATTTGTAATATACGATGAAGCTCTTGGTGACGGATTGTATCCAATTTTCCAAGGTTCTACCAGAGGATTTTATTCATTGCGTGAAGTTGGTGGTTCAACAATCATTTTCAATTCACAAGCAGCAAATTATGGTCAACCATCAGGTATATATGCTAGCTTTGGTGATCGAGAAATTATACCATTCCGCGTCAATATGAATGCAGTATCCATCGATGAAGGAATCAATGATGTTTCAGTACCTACTTTGAATATTGCTCCGAATCCAACACTTTCAGGCATTGCTAATTTGCAATTATTAGGTATGCCAAGAGATTTAGAGGGAACAATCCAGATTGTCTCAAGTCATTTTCTTAAATGACTTTGTCTTTCAATGGATTGGTCAGCATTACTCTTACAAACCAAGGAATATCATTCTTGCTTTCGTTAACACCCATAGAAGAGCACAAAATAATTCTTGGCCTGAAACCAGAAACCATTATACCAGCCAATATATTTTTAGTTCCTTTAGAGCATGTATCATCATATGAAAGAAGTCCACCATCAGTGGTCCCAAGGCATAATAGTACAAAATCAAATTAGTTCTGCATC
>JBEEPK010000086.1:0-7023 GCA_041191145.1 Bacteroidota bacterium | reverse complement strand
CTCAGTATTCGGAACCACAAAACCGGGTCGAATTTCTTCATGTCTGATTTCACCGCCGGTGCTACCGGTTTTCTGTGCAAAGTACATCGATACAATGCAGAGTCCAAGAGTGATTTCAGTCAAGATCAATGCAAATTTCTTTTTCGTGATTTCTGCCCACAATGCGATTGCTGCGAAGACTGCAATCACATAAGAGAATATGGCATAGATTTCGGCTGCTTCTTCATGTTCATGAACATAAGTCTCTGAAAAGAAAGCAGTATGCTCAATCATCTCTTCAGCTCTTTCACCACTTTGCATTGCCATGAATGAGAAAATGCCACTCAAAATCAAGAGAATCAAAGCGAATTGCTTGAGTGCATCTGATTTGAAGAAAAAGGCAGAAATTCTTGCAATGATTGCAATCATCGGTAAAATAATTGGAAGATGATTGACCAAGAGGTGAATATGTGCATCATTCATGATGGAAAGACTCAAAAAGAAAAAACAAAGACATCTGAAACCAACTTACAAAATCGCCGTAATATATTCGCTTTTCGAACACATATCATACATTCTAGGAATCATATGAAGACAATATTGATGCTGATGATCATGCTTTTTTGTTCAAGCATGATTGAGGCGCAAACTCTGGAATCCATTTTGGCAGGTTATCATAAAGCCATTGGTGGAAAAGACAAATATCCGCAGCAAAGTGCAGTTATCATCAAAGCCCAAACGCAAGGTGGCGGTGGTGGAGAAAAGCGTCCAATCACATTTACGCTTAAAAGTCCAAATAGTTCACGCATGGATCTAGTCATTCAAGCCGGACTCAATTACACAATGGCTTTTGACGGCAAACAAGCTTGGAGTATTCAGCCATGGACGGGTTCCATGGACCCCCAACCAATGAATGCCGATGATGCTCGCGATGCTGGTAAAACAATAAAATTCATATGGAATGATATGATCACCGATGGCACTGACGGAGCAAAACTCAGCTATGAAGGAAAAGATGAAATCGAAGGATCTGAAGTATACAAAGTTCTTGCCAAGCATTCAGATGGAACTGAAATCACCTACTATCTCGACATTGATTCATACCTTATCATCAAGTGGACCACTCGCTCAATGAACTCAGGTGTTATTGAAGAAAGCGATATGTTTCTTGGTGAATATCAAGTGATTGATGGTAGAACCATGCCATTCGCATTCGAATCAAAAATGAATGGCGAGACAATGAGTTCGACTTATGTCAAGGAATATCAGTTCAATGCATCTGTTGATGATGCAGTTTTCACAATGCCCAAAAAACAATAATAAGCGGAGACTCACATGCAAAACAGACTGTTCATATTCGGTCTACTCTTCTTGAGTCAATGCATTATTGCACAGGCTCAATTTACTTCATTCACTTTTGGTTCAATGCGCGCGCGAGAAATCGGTCCTGCAACAAGCAGTGGACGAATAACGGCCATAGAAGCCATTCGCGTGCCTGTTCCGGGTTCTCCTTCCGAAAAAAGACTCACCATTTATGTGGGTGCAGCCGCTGGAGGATTATGGAAATCAAAAGACAATGGAAATTCATTCAAGCAGATTTTTAATAAAGTACAGCAACATTCCATTGGCTCGATTGCACTCGATCCACTCCATCAAGATTCGGTACTCTGGGTTGGAACTGGCGAAAGTAATGTAAGAAACAGTGTTTCTATCGGTGGTGGTTTGTATAAAACCACAGATGGCGGTGAAACATGGAAATTTCTGGGTCTCGAAAAAGTTGAACGCATCGCCAAAGTTGTATTAAATCCCAAAAATCCTGATATCGCCTTGGTGGCCGGTTTGGGAGCGCTTTGGGGTGATAGCGAAGATCGTGGATTATATCGCACGGAGGATGGTGGGAAAACATTCACGAAAGTTCTCTATGTCAATGAAAAGACAGGCTGTTCGGATGTTGACATCGATCCTGAAAATCCTTCCATTTGTTATGCTTCAATGTGGGAATTTCGTAGAAAAGCATGGAGTTTTTCCTCCGGCGGATCCGGTTCAGGGTTATACAAGAGTACCGATGCCGGCAAGACTTGGACCAAACTCACGAAGTCTATGCCCGAAGGCGATTTGGGTCGCATCATTCTAACTATTGCACCATCACAACCAAGCACCGTGTATGCAATGATGGAATCAACTTCGAGTGGACTATATCGATCAGATGATCGCGGTGAAACTTGGACAAAAACTTCGAATGCAGTAAGTGTAACCGCAAGACCATTCTACTTCGCACAATTGGTCGTGGACCCTTTGAATCCGGAGAGAGTGTATCGTCCTTCATTCCAATTGGGTACATCCAATGATGGAGGAAAAACTTTTAATGGATTCAATTATGGAGGTGGCACACATCCTGATCATCATGCACTGTGGATAGACCCAGAGAACACACAACATTTGCTACTTGGCACAGATGGTGGTGTATATAGATCATATGATCGAGGTGTCTCTTGGTCGATGTTCAGAAATCTATCTCTCGGACAATTCTATCGTATATCGCATGATTTTGAAGAGCCATATAATGTATTCGGTGGTTTGCAAGACAATGGTTCTTGGATGGCTCCACATAGAATTCCTGGAGGCGGCGCAATTCAAAATCGTGATTGGTCTCCAACCGGTTGGGGTGATGGTTTCGCAGTTCTTAGAGATCGCGTGAACAAAGAAATTATGTACTTCGAATCTCAAGGTGGATCTGCAGTTCGTAGACATTTGAATTCCGGAGAAACCAAGCCCATTGCGCCTTTTGAGGAAGAAGGTGAGAAGAAATTGCGTTTCAATTGGAATACACCGATGACGCAATCCGTGCAAAATCCAAAGACACTCTATATCGGGTCGCAATACCTGCATCGCTCTTATGATCATGGTGATACTTGGACGAGATTATCACCTGATCTCACAACGAATGATTCCACAAAATATAATCCGGTGAATTCAGGTGGTGTAACGCGAGATGTAACTAGTGCAGAAAATCATTGCACGATTTATTCCATTTGTGAATCACCTATTGATCAACAAATCATTTGGGCTGGAACAGATGATGGTAATATTCAAGTGACAACTTCCGGTGGCAAACAATGGTCGAATGTTGCACTGAATCTACCTTCAAATATTCAAAAAAACACTTGGGTTTCTTGCGTAGAAGCAAGTCATTTTGACAAAGGAACTGTCTATGTGACACTCGACAATCACACACGAGGTGATCATCAGACATACCTTTTGAAATCCACGGATTTTGGCAAAACATGGAAGCAATTTAAAAGTGATTCTCTTCGTGGTTATGCCCATGTCATTCGTGAAGATCTTGTAAATCGCAATGTGATTTTTGCAGGAACCGAATATGGCTTGTTCATCTCAATCGATGGTGGAAATTCTTGGGCGCAATTCAAGAATGATTTACCAAATGTACCAGTGAGAGATCTAGCCATTCACCCTCAAACACATGATTTGATCATCGCAACTCATGGTCGTGGCGTTTTTATCATCGACGATATCACACCAATACGCAATCTTGCAATCAAAGATTTACAAAGTGAATTGCTCTTTTTACCCGTTCGCCCAAGTGAACAATCATATGCAACGAGTTTTCAAGAATTCAATGGAACTGATGAATTCACAGGTTCCAATCCGTCTGATGGAGCCCGATTCGCTTATTTCCTGAAATCCAGACATATGATTGGTCCCATGAATATCGATATTCTCGATCCAAACTCAGGTGAAGTGATATCAAGCATTCCCGCTTCAAAAAGGAAGGGAATCAACCTAATGTCATGGAATATGAGCACAAAAGCTCCCCGAGTGGCAATTTCTCAAAATACAGGAGGAGGTAATTATGGTTATTCGGTTTTACCGGGAACATATACTGTTCGTGTACGCAAGAATGGTCAGGAATACAAAGGGGCCATTATAATTAATGCAGATAAAAGGTCGATTCATACTCCACAAGACAGACAAGCTCAAAATCAAGTTGCGAGAAGACTTTGGAGCATGATTGATGATTTGGCTTACACAGCCGAGCAAACAACTTGGCTTCGAGATTCTCTGAAATTACGTATGAGAACAATTATTGATGATACTGAAAAGAAGTATCTATCAGATGCAGTTTCTCAATTGGATTCACTTCATAAACAGATGATTGCTGAGAAAAGTACATTATTTGCCGACAGTGAGGACAAACTCCGAGAGAAATTGGCCGGAATTTATGGTACGATCAATCAATATGCCGGTAAGCCAAGTGCTGAACAAGTCAAAAGAATTGATAATCTCGATAAGGATTTACAAAGTCTAAAGAATGGACTACAATCCTTCTATTCCAAGCAATTTGGCAGATGTAATGAGATTATTCAGAAATCAGGCAAAAAACCCTTGACTAGATTGTCAAGACAAGAATTTGACAGTGTGGAATAAAATAGACTATACAAAGAAATGAATACGCGAAAAGGCCAAGAGTGATCTTGGCTTTTTCTTTTAATAAAAGCCATAAATATACATTAAAGCATTTCGCATTATGTTTTCTTTATGTAAATCGAACTAAAGGTTAAATATGTAGAAAATCGCCATGTAGCTGGGATTCTATAATTTGCAAAACCAATCTAGAGAATTAAATAAGGGTGAGAGGGGATACTTCATATTTATAGGCATCATTTTTGATTACACTTTATGTTCAGGTATTGCGTTGACACAACTTCGTTTCAAGTGTCAGTACCTTTTCTTGGCATTGACAATAAAGAATTTACTTCTAAGAGTACATATGAAAGCAAAGCTACGCATGCTCATTTGGGTGATTGCACTAGCAATGATTTTACCTTTTCAGTTGCAGTCGCAAATACCTCTGAAGCTGTCTTATCAGGGTTTATTGCTCATTGATAAGGATAATCCATATCCTGATTCATCGTATAGCATCACATTCAAAATCTATGATGCAGGGCAATCGGGCAATCAATTATGGACTGAAACACAGACTTTGAGTACAGTCAATGGTGTGTTTGATGCTATTCTTGGTCAAGTGAGCCCCTTGAATCTTCCATTTGATAAGCAATATTGGCTTGGAATCACGGTCGGACAGGACCCTGAATTCAGCCCTCGTGTTCAATTGGTATCAAGTCCTTATTCATTGAGAAGCGATTCTGCCAAATTTGCAGTACGAGCAGACACTGCCAACTATATTCGGGGATTGACCTATGATGCAACAGGGGCTGTATTGAGTTTAAATGGAAAACAAGGAAAACTGTTTATTGCAGGTGGAAAAGGGGTATTGATTAGAGGCGGTGCTGATACCATATTGATTGAAATTGCTCCCGGAATTTCTACCATTACAAGCTCAGATTCAACCATTTCAGTTCGTAAATCTTCTGATTCAATTGATCTGATAATCGCGAATAATTCCATCAATACAAATCACATACGCAACAATGCGATCATAAATGCAAAATTGGCTGACAGTACAATTACCGGAAACAAAATTAATTCAATGGGTGCTTTTATTGGTCAAGTGCTCAAATGGAATGGAACAACTTGGGCACCTGCAAATGACAATGGAGACATCTACACTGCAGGAAAAGGAATTGCTATAACCGGCAATGTCATTTCAAATACCGGTGATGCAGATTCTACAAATGATATTACCATTGGTTCAAAAGCCGGTGGAGATTTATCCGGAACATTCCCCAATCCTGATATTGGTAATGGAAAAGTAACCAATGCTAAAATCGCAGATGGTGCAGTTACCGCATCAAAGCTTGATAGAATGTCAGCCAATGCAGGTCAAGTGATGAAGTGGAATGGCACAAGTTGGGTCGCTTCGGATGATATTGGAAAAAATTATAAAGCTGGTGTTGGAATCAGTATTTCCATGGATACGATCATCAATACCGGGGATGCAAATGGACTTGATGATATTACTGTTGGTTCTATTGCCGGAGGTGATTTATTGGGTTTTTATCCAAATCCTTTGATTGGTCAGGAGAGAGTTACAACAGGTAAATTGGCAAATCAAGCGGTCACAAATCAAAAACTTGCAGATACTTCTATTACTGCGAGTAAACTCAATAGGATGAATGCAAACATTGGCCAAGTCATGAAGTGGAATGGTACCACTTGGATTGCTTCAGATGATATCGGTTCAGTATACAAAGCAGGAACAGGAATCCGAATTGTTAATGATACGATAAGCTATAATGGCACAGGTGATTCTACAAAAGTGTATTTCCCTGGCCAAGGCATTGCGATTTCGAATGATACGATCATCAATACATCTATCGTAGATACCAATAATCTGATCACCAAGAATCGCATTTCTGCGAATGGTGAAGTGCTTGGGAAGTTTGACTCGCTGTATATCAAAGATGGAGCGGTTCGTACAGCTAAACTAGCCGATACATCTGTTACTGCCGCGAAGCTGAATCGAATGGGTGCAACCACTGGTCAAGTATTGAAGTGGAATGGCACAACATGGCAAGCTCAAAATGATTCGGTGAAACTGTATTTCCCCGGTCAAGGTATTGCAATTTCGAATGATACAATTATTAATACCGGTGGCAGTGTCGACACGAATAATCTGATCACCAAGAATCGCATCTCTGCAAATGGCGAAGTGCTTGGCAAGTTTGACTCACTCTATATCAAAGATGGTGTAGTGACAGCAGCCAAAATGAGTAGCATGGGCGCGACGACGGGTCAGGTTCTCAAGTGGAATGGCACAACATGGCAACCACAGAAAGATTCAGTAAAGCTCTATTTCGCAGGCCAAGGCATTGCAATCTCGAATGATACAATTATTAATACCGGTGGCAGTGTTGACACAAATAATCTGATCACCAAGAATCGCATCTCTGCGAATGGAGAAGTCCTCGGTAAGTTTGACTCATTGTATATCAAAGATGGAGCGGTTCGTACATCTAAACTCGCCGATACATCGGTGACTGCCGCGAAGTTGAATCGCATGGGAGCGACTACTGGTCAAATCCTCAAATGGAATGGAACCACATGGATTGCCGCGAATGATTC
>JBEEPK010000085.1:0-7765 GCA_041191145.1 Bacteroidota bacterium | reverse complement strand
ACCGCGAGCCAAAAGACCACCTTCAATACCTCTGCCTTTGAGTTCGCCTATGCTATCGCGAGTACGCGCATCACTCGAGAATACGATCGCTTCTGTATAGTTCACTGCATCTACAGCCGTGAATTCTATATCCAATGATAATGGCTGACTACCTGGCTCCAAAATCACAGGATTCTGTGCATTGATTACTGGCCAGCCTATTAACTTAAATACTGCAGGATCTTTGGGGAGTGTATATCCTGTGATTGTCAATGCTGCATCACCTTCATTCGTAACCAATAATTTACCGGGGGCCTTTGTTCCCTTTCTAATGGTACCATAATCAATATCGCTAACTGCAATCACCGGCTCACCAACCACTGCCTTCACTGTACCTTTCTCGGCTATAACGCAACCATCGTCCATCAAAAATGCATCCCGGAATTCGCCCTTCACATCTTTTGTAAAGCTTACCTGCAAGGTTACTTTGCCACCGGCAGGGATTGTGATCGGGAATGTGGCATTTAAAATTGTAAAGCCTTGGCCACCTGACTTGAGGGTCAAATTCTTCACAACTGCTGATGAATTCTTGTTCTTGTTTACAAGGTCGCATCACCTCAATGATCGTATCATTACCTGCGCGGTCTACAAATACAACCCAAGCGCGGGCATCTGTTGCAGGATCAATTACTTTCAGTGACCAATCTGTGTTAATGGTAGTTCCGGCAATAAACTCACGACCTTTATCATAGTCGAAGTCATAATTATAGCTGGAATCAAGATCCATGTAAATGAGTGCAAGATTTGAACGAACATTCGGATCATCAGGCTTATCAGTTACCTCTGCATCTCCACTGCCATCCTCGCCAACAACGGAACCATCACAAAGGACTTTCCATTTTGGATCAGGTTTTACAGTATCTTTCTTCTCCAAATCGCCCAATGCTACTGAAGTTGGAAATCCATAAGAGTCATAATCAGCAAATCCATAAGCATACGCAGCAAATGGAGCACCGGCACGAATACGGAATACACCATCTCCATTCATTTGGAGACGCTTCATGGAGTAAGTTTTTCCGCGAATTGGAATTGCAAATTTGAATCCGGGGCTAGGTCCGAATTGTACACTGACTTTTTTCCAATCAAATTTACCATTTACAACTTTTGCGAATTCGAGATCATCAGGAATGGCTCCATCAGGTGTATTCTCATACACAAGATTTACGAATTGACGCGTAAATGGAAGAGAACCACCTCTCGCATTCGGAGTGGCAAACACGATTTCTTTTTGATATTGCTCGAGTGGTGTGAGCACCATTTGGAATGGATCGCTTACCACATTATCATCAGTTTGACCCGGATTATAGAGCATCACATAGATAGGCTTATCAGCTGAAATAACTTTACAGGGAGTGCCACCTTGATTGACAAGGTCATTCAAATTACCATCGAATGCACGGCGCTCAATAAATGCATCACCTTCGCCGCGTGAATTAAGCGTAAGACGCATCCAATCTCCACCATCACGATATACCTTTGTGTCTTTTTCTTTTGCGAATACACGAATAACCGGTGCTTTTTGGCGGCCAACAATCGGGGTCACATGATATTCCTTACCCCAAGTAAATGTTGGTAATTCCATCTCATTCATAACATCACAGGCATACACGCCCGAAGGAACATTTGCGCATTGATTACCCGAGACGACACCAATTGGTTTGTTTGATTTTACCAATGAACCAGAAATATCCTGAGCATCACCTGCATCTGCAAAACAAACAACATCGCCTTTATTCATGCTGAAGGTTGCTTTTTGGCCTTTTCTCAAACCACCTGTTGTTCTAGAACCGGTTGTTCCACCCATGGTAAATGTCACTTCAGTATCATCATAAGCTGCTATAACATTTGATACTGATGGCAAATCATATGTTGAACCTGCCGCTGTATATTGTGGATAAGCCGCAATGACATATTCTGTACCGAATGCATTGACTGGAATAGCCAAGAATCCATCAGAAGTATACTGATATCTGGCCACGCCATACACCACAATCGGTGCTCTTGCTTTGATTTGCAATGCCGATTGTTGATACACTCGCTCTGGTGGAGCCATCGCATTGATTGGCTTAGAATACGGTAATCCATCACCAGGACTAATACGGAATTCAATCACATCATTTGGTACGGTGACTTTTGTAAGCTTTACACCTTTTCCGGGGATCGAAATTGTTACTTCTTGTCTAACACCTGAAGCAACAAAAATTCGGAGCGAGTTGTCACCGCCCGCCACTTCTTCATAAACAGGAGGAAATGACACATAAAACTCATTTCCGGCATTGGATCCCGCAAGCAATGATGGTAGCTTCTTTTTATCGATGCCACCTGCCTGGGAAGTTGTAATCACTGAGAACATCAGTAATACAAGGAGAAGCAATCTTTTCATAGGATATATTTGATAGTGAAAAAATAGAAATTTTCGTAAGGGTCAGCAAAATATCAAGAAATCCTCAAATGGCAAATCTTAATTTATTCACAATGACTATCAAAATCGAATAATGTAACAGTCAAATTTGACAATATGTTGTGCATTGTTGAATTGAATAAAAAAACCCGAATGCCGGAAGTGGCAATCGGGTTTCATTATTAATTGGCTGGAACAAAATCAGGGTCTTGTATCCCAGAACAATTTATTGGCTGTTGTTACTCCAGATGGAGTATTTGGATTATATAAACGCTCACTGATTGGATACAAGAATCTGCGTGGTGTTGGGCCAACAGCATTTGCAGGAGCTGTCAATGAAGGTATTCCTGTTCTTCTCCAATCAGCAAAGGCTTCAGGTTGAGTATACATTGCAATATACTTTTGCTCCATGACATGTTGCAGAGTCAATGCGCCTGAAGGTGTAACTTCCGACTTACCGATGTATGTTGCAACTTCTGCATCACTGACACCAGCCATTTTCATGGATGCTTTTATAGCATTGGTATACGATTGCTTTGCCTCTGCATCTTCGCTTTGACCAACTTTGATCTCAGCTCTAATGAACATCATTTCTGCATATGTAACCATTGGGACTGGTGAACTTGAACTTGCAAAAAGTGGGCCCGGTGTACAATCATCTGTAAACTTCCCATCTTTGTCTGCTGTGATGAAGGCATCTCTTCTTGGATCTTCAAAACCATTCATGAGTTCAACCAATTTGATACCTACGGTCATATAACCACTTCTTTGTGACATGAACTGGGAAAGAGGATTTTCACCGGTTGGATCTTCGGCAAATGTCACCATCGCATCATCTGCATTGTCACCGATTGCATTTGCAATAGCTGTCAATGCGGCAGGACCATTTCCTAGTCTCCAATGATAGCGAGCTTTCAATGCATGAGCGGCTTTGATCCATTTCGCCATATTTCCACCATAAATCACATCTGAAGAAGCATCAGGCTTTAATGTGCTTGTAGCAGATCCACAATCTGTGATGGCATCATCCAACATTTTTTGAATGCCTGCATAGATATCTTGTGCTTTGTCATATTTCGGCTTAAGATTGGAATTTCCGCCAAGTGCCTCGCTAAATGGCGCATCGCCCCAGACATCGACGATCTGACCATATGTCGCAGCCATGAGAACTCTTGCAATCCCACGATAATGGGGTGAGTTACTTTCAGTTGCTTTGGTTTCAACGATTTTCATGCTATTGAGCGATGTCTGATAAATTGTTTGCCATGGATTATCGGCATCAGACTCAGTTTGTTGATATCGATTGATTACCTCATATTGGCGATCGACACCTTGAAAATGCTGCATCCAAATACCTGTAAATCTACTGAGATCACCTCCCACGACATATGCCATGGAAACTTGAGCCGATGGAAGTACAAGATTGATTGGAGCATCAACGGGATTATTAGGATCCACATTGATAGTATTGTCAACCCAGGAATCACAAGCTGAAAATGTCAGCGCTGAGAAACCCAGAATGATTGATAAAAGATATTTTTTCATAATTAATTACCTATCTAATTGATTTGCTGTGAAAATGGTTGTTTAGAATCCGAGATTAAGACTGAACACATAACTCTTGGTATTCGGGAACTGGAAATAATCCATCCCTTGACCATTGCCATTTCCGATCAAACTTGTTTCAGGGTCGATACCGGTATATGGTGTGCTAAGCCAAAGATTTCTACCTGTGAATGAGAAACCAATTCTGGAAAGCATTGAACCTTCAAGCATCGATGATGGCAAATCATATGAAACAGTCAATTCACGCAAACGAATATAACTTGCATCTTCAACAAAGTCTTCCGATTGATTACCAAATCCACCACCATTACCGAGATACCAAGCCTGGCTTAATGGAACGGCTGTATCATTCTTAACCCATGTACCGTTCACTTGACGCACTCCTTCGAATACAGTCAGAGTTCCACGATTTTCTGTCTCTTTGGCCACACCATAATTAACCAAAGCACCTCTTGTACCATTCCACATAACGCCACCTTGCTTGATATCAAGCAATGCTGAAACTGTTACACCTTGATAACCCAAAGTGAGTCTTGTACCTGCAATCCAATCAGGATTGATATTTCCTAATTCACCTTCTTCTGCACTTACGACAGGATAACCATTTGCACCAATAATACGATTATCGCTTGAGTCTCTTGCCCACTTACCACCAAAGATAGTACCATAAGGTTTACCGGCCACAGCACGAATTTGTGAACCGGTGAATCCATTGATATAGATATTTTCTACACCTTCAGCAAGAGAAATAACTTCACTTACATTCTTTGACCAGTTTACATTCAAATCAGCAGTAAATCCATCCATATCGAAGAGACGACCACCAAGTTGAATTTCGATACCTGAATTCTTAATGCTTCCAGCATTCATGAGCTTGCTTGTATAGCCGCTTGATGCAGCAACAGGAACTGCAAAAATTTGATCTGTTGAAGTATTATCATAATAATTCACATCAAATGTGATGGAATTATTGAATAATCTACCTTCCAAACCGATTTCGATTTCTGATTTCATTTCAGGCTTCAAATCTGATGCACCGAGTGAGCTTGACATTTGGAAACCTGCATTGCCATTGAATGGGAATGTGATTCCATTTGTCCAACCATCAGCAAAACCTGCCTTAGTGAACAGTGTTTGGGTAGCATAGATTGGAGCATCTTTACCAACCAAAGCATAGGAAGCGCGAAGTTTTAAGAAATTGATTTCTTCGCTTGGACCCATGAGTTCAGAAAGCACAAGTCCCACGCTACCGGAACCAAACATGAATGAATTGTTTGCTTCAGGCAATGTTGTTGACCATTCATTTCTCAATGTTGCATTGAAATACAAATAATTTTTGTACTCCAATCTTGCGTCTGCATAGAGAGCGGATGTGCGCTTTGATACAAGTGATTGACCAGGATTCAAAGTGCGTGCATTGGACATATTATAGAAACCTGGAATCACGAGATCATCACCGGTAGCATATAGATTTTCCAAATTTTTGGAATACATATTCTGTCCAAGCAACAAAGTTCCTTTCAAATCTTGATCAAAATCTTTGCGTAATGTCACGATAAGATCACTCGTAAAATCACTATTGAAATATTGATCTTCAATTATACGACCAGCCACATAAGAATTGGAATTCACGGCATAAATCTGCTTTCTACGATCAGAATAGAAATCCTGACCGACACGATACATCACGCTGATCCAATCTGCAGGAGTATAATCTGCTTGTGTATATGCAACAATACGATTGACATCATCTGTAAATGGAGTATTATTCACAACCCAGTATGGATTATCAAATCCAAAGATTCCGCGATATGTTCTTTGGTTTCCATCTGCAAACTGATATGCCTCAGAATTTTCTGCACCATCAACACCATTTGCATTGTCAAATGTGATTGGCGTACGAAGCAGACCCAACATCACACCTGAGATATTTGAGCCTTGCTGAATTCTTGTTCCACCTGATTTGGTATAATTCACAGAACCGGATACTTTCAATTCTGAAGAAAACGCATGATCACCTGACAAACGAAGTGTTGTTCTTTCGAATGTGTTCTTTGGTGTCACACCTGACTGATTCATGTTGGAAAGTGAAAGGTAGAAATTAGAGGAAGTATTTCCACCGGAAAGTGAAAATGCATTTGTTGTTGTATAGCCAGTTCTGAAGAAATCACCAAGATTGTCATATGGTGTAACCGGAGTTCCATTTGGATTTGCGGTTTGACCTACGATACGACCATTTTTGTCCCAAATCCATGTTGGATCAGCTTGCCATCTCAAAGTATCCAGCGCAGCACCCCATGAACGAGGACGCTGATTTGCAGGAGTTGCAACAGGAGAGCCTATTTGACCATTCAAACCTTGACCAAATTTGGTTTGATGTTCAGGCAATTTGTTTACTTGATCAATACCAAGTGATGTTGAAAAAGTTGCACTCATTCTGCCTACTGTTGAGCTTGACAAGCCCTTTTTTGTTGTAATAATGATTGCTCCGGAAGCAGCACGAATTCCATAGAGAGATGTAGCTGCAGCACCTTTCAACACATTCACTGATTCAATATCATCAGGGTTGATATCAACCGCACGATTCGAATAAGCAACACCCGCAAGTCCACTTTCTGTATTCAACTGAGAATTGTCAATCGGAATACCATCAATAACAAATAATGGTTGATTATCTCCAGTGATTGATGATGCACCTCTAATGCGGATATACGAAGAACCACCCGCTGCACCAGTTGCATTTGTCACTTGAACACCGGCAATCTTACCGGCTAAACCGCCTACAATATTGGATTCTCTTGATTGAGTCAATGCACTTCCATCCACTTGCTGCGTAGCATAAGTCAAGGAACGCTTTTGCTGCTCAATACCAATAGCAGTAACAACCACATCTTCACTTCGTGTAGCATCATCTTGTAATGTCACATCTACTGTTTCCGAACTACCTAAAGCTACTTCTTTGGTTTTCATGCCTACCATTTTGAATACAAGTGTTTTTCCATTGGGGGGGACAGTCACCTTGTATTTTCCGTCAGATTTTGCAAAGGCACCGGAAGTGGTACCCTTCACTAAAATTGTGGCACCGGGCAAGGGCGCACCCTTTGCATTTGTCACTTTACCCGAAACCACTCTCTCCTGCGCAAATGCAAACTGTACAGTCAGCATCAAACCAAGAATGAGAGAAGAGTAAAACAATCTTTTCATACTTACTCCATGAGTAATGATGAGGAAAAAAGGAAAGTGGGACAAAGCCTTATAAAACTGCATTTCTGTTAGGATAGAACAGTAATAGATAGGCATGGTACATGTATAAACATGACCTGTTTAATCCCGAATTGTGTCAATGAATCGAAACCCCTCGTTCGATGCTCATTTGTTGAGTGGCCGGACCTTCTTCCGGATATGGTTTACTAATATGAATCGCTACAGGTTCATATTATGATTTGGTGATGTTGTCAAAATACTAAAAAAAATAAGATTTACAACCCCTTGAGATTTCCCCATGAAAGACACTTAAAATACAATCATCAATCCAATCGAATATGGCTGAATCAGCGGAATGATTGTCATATTTTCCTTTTCAATCGAATCATTTTCTTTATCTGATTCATGAACCCACTGAACTGCATAATATCCGATTGCTGCTCCTAATACTGTATCGGAAAGCCAATGTCTATCATTGTGCATGCGAGCATAAGCAGTTCCTGTTGCCAAGCCATACAACAAAATATCAGCCCACCATCTATCTATGACTTTACT
>JBEEPK010000084.1:0-10158 GCA_041191145.1 Bacteroidota bacterium | reverse complement strand
GGACAGCTTTGATTCAGAATGCAAATGAACAGTCTGATCAAAAGAGATTTCCCATTGGTTTCGCGGAACAAAAAAGACTCGCTAGATATCGCATTTTATTTCCCAAGAACTATGATTCCACGAAAACACATCGTGCCATATTACTTTTGCATGGAAATGGACTCGAACCCGTTTTCATGCTGAAATGGGCGGAACAATTTGAATTGAATAATCATATCATCATCGCTCCTGAGGCGCCCTATGTGAAATTGAAGGAATCCATTCAATCCGGAGCCATGAAATTATCGGGTAGAGGAGAAGATCAATTTTTCCCGGATTCCATGAAAGATGATATAATCAACCAAACTGCAGAATGGTATGTTTCGACATTGAATCATGCGAAAAAAACATTGCCACTTTCAAATGATCCACAGATTGTGATGGGTTTTTCCCAGGGCGGATTCTTTGCATCTGTTTTGATGAGCCGATATCCTGAGTCATTCTCAAGTGCCATCACACTATGCGGAAGCATGTTTCCCGAAGGTAGAATCGAGGAAAATCTATCGAAAGTGAAAGCGCTTAATCGTGATATGCTCATTGTGCATGGTCGGCAGGATACAACTGTCCCCTTTTCGGTTGCCGAATCTTTTTCCAAGCAATTATCGAATGCACAAATCAATCATCGATTTATTCCTTTCGATGGTGGACATTGGCCTACAGATGATCTGATGGATGATATCAAAGATTGGATTGAAAAACATTAAATCAAACCACTTCTTTTGCGCAGAAACCATTCGATGGCAAACGCTGAAATTGCAATCATCAAGAGCCACAGATTATTCCACAATGCGAGTTCGGATTCTCTCACGATTGATGTTTGATTGAATCTTGGATGCTTTTTCAAATCATCAATAAATCCTGAAACCGTATTCGGGGTATAGAATTTCCCTCCCGTGATTTCAGCCATGGATCTCAACAATGGAGCATTCATTTTGAGATTAAGATATTCGGCTGATTCTGCTCCGATGCTGAATCTACCATCATCTTTGCCTAAAACTCCACCTTTGCTTGCCGATCCTTGATAGAAATAATCACCTGCTGGCAAATTGGAAATGGATGCCGAGTATCTTCCCGCGCCCATATTTGCGAGTCTGATCTCACGCTTCATTCCGGGTCCGGAAATATTCACGGATACTGTTGCATCATCCACAGGATCAAGAGAAGCATTATACACTTGTGCAATCATTTCGACCTTCTCTCCACCTATGTAGAATTTTCTGGAGGATCGAATCTTGACGAGTTTTTCTTTCTCTGAAGCACCAATCCATTGAATGCTCTGATCAATAAATGAGGATAAAATATCGGGTGATTCACTTGATCCGCGAGCAATATCGGGTGCCATGCCGAGTAATTTCCAACGATAGATTCCATAACCAAGTACAGCCAGAGAGCGATTCCCGGCAAATGTGCGCGTCATGATCAGCGGCTCGGGTACAGGAGAAGAGCCGATGCGAATGCTGGAAAGAATCTCAGATTCCGGCTTTACATCAATGAATGTTTCAGTCTTGAAAATCGGCGGAAGCGAATTCCACAATTCTTTGTCACGCTCATCACCATTGATGCGCATGATCGGACTCGATATTCCACTTTCCTGAATATCGGGTGTCGCGCTATACTCCTGCTGAGAAGAAGAAGTGACCGAAAATGGAAGATATTGTTCCAAGACTTTGAGTTTCTGATAATCAACGCTTTGAGAAGCTATAAACATGATCGGCTTTCCTTGATCCACTTCCTTCTTGATCATCTGCATGACTGAAGCAGGTGTGGAAGCAATCGGAAATCCTATGAGAATGATGGACTCAGCATCTGCAAGCGATTGAGCCGTTGGCGCAGGAGGATAAAATTCGGTTCCCTGCTTATGAATATGCATCTTGATCGTGGATTCCGGTATGCGTTCCAAGACCGATTTGATGAATGTGACATCAGGGGATGGCGATCCGGCAAATACACTGATGACTCGCTTTTGCTTGAGCACTTTCATGAATTCTGACAATTCATTGTTTTTCAGGGTGAGTTCATTGCCTGAAGTAGAGACTCTTGCCGTGATTTTATGAATTCCCGGTTGAGTAGGAATTGTTTGCACTGAAACTGAATAAGTTGAAATACCTGCTTTAATCATGACTATTTCTTTGCCAATCTGAGTTCCATTATCATATACAGTGACGGTTGCTTGAGATTCACTCGGAAAACCCGTCGCTCGAATGGTCACTGCTATTGGCACTTTCATTCCGGAATAGACAATTTCATTCACCAATATAGACTGTACTGAAGCATCTTTGGGATCGAGCGAATCGCCAATTCCAACGGTGAATATGGGTTTTCCAAAATATTCAGACTCATAAATCGGATTGGCTCCGGCATTCACAGCTCCATCCGTAAAGAGAATTGCGGCCTGAACCGCATCGGATTCATCAGCTTCATTGAGAAATCTCAATGCTTTTGTGATATTGGTGTATAAACTCTTCGCTGGAATTGAATCAGCTAGTGAAAGCGAAGAAATATTCCCTTTGACATCTTCACCAAATGTCACGATTTCAATATCATCTTCATCCAGACTCTCCAGTTTTGCTGATGCCAAAGCTTGTTTCATGGCTTTTGATCGATCAATACTGCCATCCTTTAATGCCATTGACAAAGATTTATCAATAATGATTGCCAATCGAGGATCCGAAAGTGATGCACGAATCATCGATAAGACAGGTTCAAACAAAGCAAAGAGAATGAGCGACAAAGCAAGAGCGCGCAGAAGTGGAGGATTCGTCACATGATAAGACCACCAGGAAAGAGCAATTCCTGCCAAAGCACAAAGTGCAAAAATCCACCAAGAACCTGTTATGCCGAGAGTATAGGAATTCATTGTAATTATTGATGTTAAGGAATGATTGATCAGTAAAACAATCAATCAAGTTGACCCATTGCAAAGAATATGAAAAGCAATTTCTGAAATTTATGCGGAATCTTTCCAAGTACCATTTTTTTTCAGTGTTTATGTGTCATTTTGATTAGTTTTGCAATGCAGCAATTACCCTCTCCAATCGTTACAGCATAACGATAAAATATTATGTATAAGCGTACCTTTTCGCTCAAGAAGATCCTTGTTCCCGGAAGCACGACCGAGGTATTTTCTCTGGCAGCCGTTATTCTCGGTTTGCTCATCGCTATTTTTATCGATGAGATTCCAATTCGTCTGATTGGCGCATGTGTAGCCATTCTCGGAGGAGTTGGACATTATATGATTGTTTCACAGAAGCTCAGCGATTCATTCGACTCGCATAGAGTGAGCTCCTCTATCCCACCTGAATTTCGGGTGACGGTGATTCCCGGTCAAGGCGGAAAACGCATGGTCTTCGATGGTTTCGAAGGCACATTTGATGACACGCGCGCTGCGGAAATGGAAAAGAAACGAAAAAAACCATTGCCTGCGGTGCAATCCAGACTCTTTGACAAACAGCCTGAAATCACAGAAAGTGTCGAAGAAGAACCAATTACATTGAAAGCAACCGTTAAAGCACCGCCGATTATTCCCACTGAAACAGAAATCGAGGAACAAGTCATTCAATCGGATGATTTCACCGAGGGTGTGAGAATCATGCGTAAAGAACCGGAAATTCCCGCGGGCATGACTGTGATTCCGCAAGAACAAGCGGCGCAAGGGGAGATAGTTGGACAAGTACAAGATTTTGAAATATCATCGACCCAAGAATTCAATCAAATAGCTACGGATTTCAATCCAGAGGAAGAAATCATTGAAGAGCAATTTGAGACCAGTCACCGCAGAGCTGTTTTGGACATCTCGCTTCAGGATTTCATGGAAGAGGATATCGTCATTCCAACCGAGCCTAGGAAGGAATTCGATCATCTTCTTTCGAGAGTATTGATGGCAATTCGATCTGTGATTGATGCAAGAACAGCTGGTTATGCATGGATCAATCATGAAAAGCAACAGCTCGTGATTGAGTCTTATGTCACGGAAACAAAAGAACAGTTCACATCACAGAGAAAATTACCATTCGGCAATGATGTCATCACGCAAATCGCGATGTCAGGCAAGCCGGAAATTCTCACCGATATTCATCCTTCTTCAGAACTCGATCTTTTGAATTATTATACTTCGAATGCAAAAACGATGTCTTTCATCGGCGTTCCTGTATATTTCAATGGCATGGTCATTGGTGTTCTCTTTGCCGATTCAGATCAACAAGATGCCTATGATGCGCTCAGTGTGGGATTCCTTGGACATTTCACAAAATTGATTGCCGGACTTGTTCAGAGTTATACAGGAAAGTATGATCTCTTGCAATCCAGCAGAGCATTGGATGCCATCACACGTTTCAGATCCATTATTTCTTCTTCCGGCAATGGCATTGCTGATCTCAGTTCTGCATTGCTTGAAGCAACAAGTGAAGTCGTGGATTTCACAACGATGGGTATTGGGATGTTCGACTATGAGCAAGGCGCTTGGACTGTATTTCAGATGTATTACCGAAATCCCGAAGCAGAAAATATGGTGGGATCCCACATCGATTTAGAATTATCGCTGATTGGTCAAACAATCTTGAGCGGACAATCCACAATGATGTCTGATATCGATGAAACAATCATGCGTATAAGTCCCGGTGAATCACCTATGAATGGCGGATTCTTTGCCGCACTTCCCTTGCGTTCTCAATCACACAATTATGGCGCATTGTTTATCGAAAGTCAATCAGGAATCATCCCACAGCAAGATCTTACAATCGCGCAAATGCTTGCTGAGCAAACAGGCACAATCATTGAGCAATTGCGATTTCATGAAATGTTTAGATCAACAGCGCTTCTCGATGAAACGCGTGGAATATTCAATGAAACGGCATTTGTACAACGCGTTCAAGAAGAAACGGCAAAGACCAGAGAATTTGGTTATCCATTGTCATTGGCACTCATAATGATGGATAGATATGATTCTTTCGCTGAATCTGAGGGACTCAAAGAATCTTTACTTCTTCATATTCTCAAGAAAATCAAAGGTAATGTGAAGGATTTCGACATCATCGGTGAAATCGATGAATCCACGATTGCAATTCTACTTCCGGGACAAACTCTCGATAAATCGCAGATGTGGGGCGAGCGTGTTCGGAAAGACATTGCTTCAGCGATTGCCGATATTGATGGAAAGCGATTGACTGTGACCATCTCGATTGGTCTCGCACAGGCAAGTTCCTATGATAAAGCGGATGGACTATTGCGCAATGCACAAAGCGCATTAAAACTCGCATCTGACAAAACTAATGCAGTGGTGGTGTATAGTTGACATGGATATACTTGATGCAATTTTACTTGGTATAGTACAAGGTCTCACGGAATTTTTACCCGTGAGTAGTACCGCACATTTAACCATCGTTGGAAAGATATTGGGTGTTGTTTTATCAGGTGAACAGTGGACAGCCCAAGTCGCAGTGATGCAACTCGGAACGCTTGTAGCTGTATTGGTTTATTTCAGATATGATATCCTCTCCATGCTCACTTCTTTTGTCAAAGAAAATGTGAGTGGAAGTAGACTGCCCGTCAAAGAGCAATCTCAGAATTCCCGAATGGCATGGCTCATCATTTTGGGATCAATACCGATTGTGTTTTTTGGTCTATTGCTCAAAGACATCATAGAGGGCGATATCACCAAAAATCTCTTTCTCATTGGTTCGATGCTTATCATTGTTGCTTTTTTTATGGCACTTGCCGAGAAGAAAGCAAAGTATAATATATCAATGCAGAATATCAAACTCAAGGATGCAATGATCATTGGTCTTGCTCAGGCGATGGCTTTGATTCCCGGCACATCCAGATCCGGAGCCACGATTACGGCAGGTTTATTTCTTGGTTTGGAGCGCGAAGCCGCCGCACGATTTTCCTTTCTCTTAAGCATTCCTGCAATTCTTGGAAGCGGATTATTGCAAATGGTGAAAGTGATTCCGATGCTCACAGATCAGAATATCGTCTCGCTTGCCATTGCAACCATTGTTTCCGGAATCAGCGGTTATGCAGCAATAGCATTTCTTCTCACCTATTTGCGCACCCGCTCCACCGGCGCATTCATCATCTATAGAATCATACTTGGCGTGATATTATTCATTGTGGCCGGAATCGGACTCATCCAATAACTATGAAGTTAATCGCAATCATACAAGTGGACGATATGAACATGGAATGTGATTTCATGCAGGGGATCAACTGCTCATTTCATGTAAAGTCAGGGACCGATAATCCAAATGCATTTCATCTTCCGAATCCGGATTTCAAGCCATTCAGAATTGGTGATTTCATCGGCTCAACAATGGAAGGTGGTTCTGTCAATTGCGCGATTCTGCAATTGGCTCCTCATGGAAATGGCACACATACAGAAAGCGTTTGGCATATAGCAAAGGAAGAATTTCCCATTTCGCAAGTATTCGAGCGCTGGCATTTCATATGCAAGCTCGCAACAATTTCGCCAACAGTGAATGAACATGGTCATTTGCATATTTCTGCACATGATATTGCGGATGTATTGCAAGATTCCAATCCTGAAGCACTCATCATTCGATCAAATCGAATGTCGGAAAAGACAATATGGTCAGGGAATAATCCTCCTGCAATTGAACCGGAAGGTTTGGCACTTCTTGCGCAAAAGAACATTCTTCATCTTCTAACGGATTTACCATCTGTTGATCCCGAAATTGATGGTGGCGCACTCTCGGCACATCATGCATTTTGGCAATATCCCGAGAATACAAGATCGAATGCCACCATCACGGAGATGCTGAATGTACCCGAACATGTTGAAGATGGAATATATCTCATACAATTCGGCATTGCCCCATTGCATAGCGATGCCAGTCCGAGCATGATCACACTCTATCCACTCAAGGATATATCCTCATGAGTATCTCAAAAGCACAATTTGCTCGCATGATTGATCATACATTGCTCAAAAACACTGCAATTCGCAAGGACATTGAATCGCTTTGTTCGGAAGCTTTAGAACATGGATTTGCTAGTGTTTGTGTGCATCCATTTTATGTTGGAATGTGTTCGAGTATATTACATAAGTCCTCGACAAAAGTATGTACCGTCATCGGCTTTCCTCATGGCATGCATAGAACTGGCGTGAAAATCGCCGAAACCATGCAGGCAATACATGATGGTGCACAAGAGATCGACATGGTGATTCAAGTAGGAGCTCTCATCGATGGTGATAAGGATATAGTCTGGAATGATATTCGTTCTGTGGTCGATACAGCCCATCAATCCGGTGCGGTCGTGAAAGCAATCATTGAGACATCTGTTTTGAATGAAGAACAAAAAATCAGTGCATGTGAAATTATCTCCGATACAGGTGCCGATTTCATCAAAACATCCACAGGATTTGCAGGTGGCGGGGCTACCATCGAGGACATACGATTACTCAGAACTCATGTGCATCACGATATTCAAGTAAAAGCATCAGGTGGAATTCGCACATTCGAGCAAGCAATGGCAATGATACAAGCAGGCGCAACCCGAATCGGCACAAGTTCCGGCGTGGCGATGGTCTCCACGCTCCTCTAAACTCTCTTGCTATACCCTACCATCATCCCATGAGTGAACTCATGGGTTCTGGTACCGCACACCCGCTTCTCTCGTCTTTAATCCATGAGTGAACTCATGGGTTCTGGTACCCCACACCCGCATGTCTCTTCTATATCCCATGAGTGAACTCATGGGTTGTAGTACCGCGCACTCGTGTGTCTTTTCCTTATCCCATGAATTTATTCATGGGTTAATGGGAAAACCGTATTTTTGGGGACAAATTTCCATTCATTGCGGAATCATATAATTCATGGTCGACAATAAAATCATTTTCTCAATGATCGGTGTGAGCAAGGTATACAAACCGAGCAAAACCGTTCTCAAAGACATTTATCTTTCCTTTTATTATGGCGCAAAAATCGGTGTGCTTGGTCTGAATGGCGCCGGTAAATCCTCTCTACTCAAAATCATAGCGGGTCTTGATCAAGATTATCTGGGACAAATCACCAGCAATAAAGATGTGACTTTCGGTTATCTCTCTCAAGAACCGGAAATGGATCCGGAAAAAACCGTGAAAGAAATTGTCGAAGAGGGCGTTCAAGAAACAGTGAATCTGCTGAAAGAATATGAAGCGATTTCCGCCCAATTCGCAGATCCCGATGCTGATTTCGATGCACTCATGAATAAGCAAGCCAAATTGCAGGAGCGTATCGATCACGCAAATGCATGGGATCTCGATTCAAGACTTGAGCTGGCTATGGATGCACTGCGTTGTCCACCCGGCGATACAAAGATCAATTTACTTTCCGGTGGTGAAAAAAGACGCGTTGCATTGTGTCGATTACTCTTGCAGCAACCCGATGTATTGCTCCTCGATGAGCCGACGAATCACTTGGATGCTGAAACGGTTGCATGGCTTGAAGTGCATTTGCATAAATATCCCGGAACAGTCATCGCCGTAACGCATGATCGTTATTTCTTGGATAATGTTGCCGGATGGATCTTGGAACTCGATCGTGGTCAAGGCATTCCATTCGAAGGAAATTATTCTTCATGGCTTGATCAAAAACAAAAGCGTCTGGCCGTTGAAGAAAAGCAAATCACTGCCAAGCAGAAAATCATGCAACAAGAATTGGAATGGGTTCGCATGAATCCCAAAGGAAGACATGCGAAGAGCAAAGCTCGTATTGCATCCTATGAACGCATGGTGGAAGAGCAACAAGAAGTACGCAATGATGAAATGGAAATCTATATTCCACCCGGACCACGCCTTGGTTCCACCGTCATTGTTGCCAATGACCTCGCAAAAGGGTTTGGAGACAAATTACTCTTTGAACATTTGAGTTTCGATCTTCCACCCGGTGGCATCATCGGTGTGATCGGAGCCAATGGAGCGGGTAAATCAACATTGTTCAAGATGATCACCGGACAAGAAACACCGGATGGTGGAACAATAACGATTGGTGATACAGTGAAACTCGGATATGTGGATCAGAATAGACCACTTTCCAATGACAAAACCATTTGGGAAGAAATTACCGGGGGCGATGATCTGATCAGACTTGGCGCAAAAGACATGAATTCACGCGCCTATGTGTCGAGATTCAATTTCAATGGAACGGATCAACAGAAAAAATGCAGTGTGCTTTCCGGTGGTGAACGCAATCGCGTGCATCTTGCGAAAATGCTCAAAGATGGTGGTAATGTTCTCTTGCTCGATGAGCCGACCAATGATTTGGATGTCAATACACTTCGCGCACTCGAAGAAGCATTGCTCAATTTTGCCGGTTGCGCCGTTGTGATTTCTCACGATCGTTGGTTCCTTGACCGAGTGGCTACCCATATTCTCGCATTTGAAGGAAATAGTTCCGTTGTTTGGTATGATGGCAATTATTCCGAGTATGAAGAAGATCTTCATAAAAGACTTGGTACATCTGCCGATCAACCACATCGATTGAAATATCAAAAACTCACACGCGATTAAGCATGAATATCACGAGCGGTCGTTTGAAAGGAGCAAAAATCGGTCCTGTGAACCATGACGGAGTGCGCCCGACAACCGACCGCATGAGACAAGCCATATTCAATGCAATTTCTCATCATATTGATCTTGCAACTCCAAACATGGAAGTGCTTGATCTTTGCGCGGGAACGGGAGCACTCGGACTCGAAGCCCTCAGCAGAGGTGCCAAGCGATGCATATTCGTGGAGAAGAATCCACTCGTGGCCGAAGAAATTCGCAAAACAATGAATGCATGCGGAATCAATAAGGAAGAATCTCCTATTGCCATATCAGATGCTGTCGCATTTCTTGAAGGCATTGATTCACCAAAGTATCCGACTTCCATGCCCAAATCTTGGGATTGTATTTTCTGCGATCCACCCTATGCACAACGATTGCTCAATCCTGTGACCGATGCCATCATCAGAAAACATGCATTGAAAAAAGGTGGAATCTATGTGGCAGAGCATGATCTTATCGAGACAATCACGCAGAAGGAACTCACGCTATTGACCACACTCACATTTGGTGTGACGCAGGTGGACATTTTTCAATCACTCTGAAACAATCATGGATTTTGCATCTCTCATAGATAT
>JBEEPK010000083.1:0-11188 GCA_041191145.1 Bacteroidota bacterium | reverse complement strand
CTCGCGCCTGCCTCTCTCTAGAGAGGTACCATAATATTATCATCTCATAATATCTCTTCATAGCTCTTATCATCTCTTGCTCTTGCCCACTACATCATTGCCCATTGCCCAAATCCCCAATCCATATGTGAACCATGATGTCTGTGTCGATATGGTAGCAGAATGGGGCCAGCGCAATGACTCTCAACACTTGTAAACTCTCCTGCCAACAATGATACTGTCCAAAATAAAAATCAAATGCACATCAAGCTGCAGACGACTTTTCTCAACGACGCCAAAGTTACTATCGACAAAGAAAGAAGGCTATCAATCCATCGGCTCCTTCCATTCAGACAATCCCGAAGAATTAATACGGTTGCCAAACCACGAATATGTCGTCCCGGAACTACCCTTTTCAACTCAAAGGGAGATTCACAATACTTCGACTACTTTCTCATCTTCATCTGCGCCATTTGCAAATTCACTGCACTACCAAAAAGCATATCCATACCTTCACCGTGATGAATGGACATTTCTGAATCATGGTGCGTTCGGTTTGGCACTTTCTTTAGGAATGGAGCGTGCCGATTCCTGGCGTATGTTTTTGGAATCACAACCTCTACGATATTTCGATCGGTACCTGTTAGATCATTTACTGCATAGCGCTAGGTGTATGGTGGACTTTTGCTCTAGCACAAACGACGAACATGACTTGCTTAGACTGAGAGAAAGTGTAGCTCTTTTACCAAATGTGACCAGTGGTATGAATGCAGTCATTGGGGGGCATGCTCGCTGTGGCGATAATAACAAGATATTTTACTTTGATGTTGGATATGGTAGTAACAAAAGGATGTGTGAAGCATATCACGGGAAGAATGCAACTGTTATCCCATTTGAAGAGGAGTTTTTGACGTCTTTGCAGCGAATTGAAAGTGTGACTAGAGCTGAAAATGATTGGAATGAGGCATCGGCAACCGTGTTTCTTCGGGCATTAGATGCAACAATACAAAAAGAAATATCAAAAGCAATTATTGGTCAACAAGATATCATAGAGCAATTACTTATTTCTCTATTTTCTCGTGGACATTGCCTACTTGTAGGCGTTCCGGGTTTGGCAAAAACATTGCTTATTCGCACACTCTCCAAATCTCTTAATCTCACCTATAATCGCATTCAATTTACACCCGATCTCATGCCAAGTGATATCACAGGCACAGAAGTAATTGAAGACGATATGTCAACTGGCAAGAAACAGTTTCGATTTGTGAAAGGTCCCATTTTCTCGAATATCGTTCTAGCAGATGAGATAAATCGTACGCCTCCAAAAACGCAAGCAGCTTTGCTTGAAGCCATGCAAGAACATTCTGTTACTAATGGTGGGAAGACCTATCAATTGGAGCAACCATTTTTCGTGCTTGCAACACAAAATCCAATTGAACAGGAAGGAACATATCCTCTACCTGAAGCACAACTCGATCGCTTCATGTTCAATTTATGGCTTGATTATCCAAGCGAACAAGAAGAAGCGGAAATCGTGCGTACAACGACAACTGAGATCATTCCAGATATCAAACCGATTTTATCTGCCGAAGACATCATTCGTTTCCAAGACATAGCACGAAAGATTCCCGTTTCCGACAATGTGATCAATTATGCGGTATCACTTGTTCGCGCAACAAGACCGCAAACATCAAATTCGAAAACCGTAAAAGATCTGCTGAGTTATGGCGCAGGTCCAAGAGCTTCACAATATCTCGTATTAGGCGCGAAAACAAGAGCCGCGATGCGGGGTGCATTCACACCTGAAATCGACGATATTCGTGCAGTAGCAGAACCTGTATTGCGACATCGCATTGTCACGAATTTCAGTGCGGAAGCCGACAATATCACACCATCCAATATCATTTCAATGCTCTTGAAAGAATTGTGATGACTCCTTTGGGGAGAATATTTTTCATGTCCATTTTACCGTATTCGATGAAAGCACTCTGCTCTCTGATTTTTCTTGGATTCATTGCTGTACTCTCCTCTTGCTCAATGAAGGATTCAAAACAATCCCTCGATGAATTATTCTCTGACTATAAAGAATTCATTCTTCGAGAATATCCAATCAGTGCAACATATGATGGAGATCATCGCTATGATGATAGACTCACCGACTATTCCGAAACAGCAATAAAAGCTCGATTTGATTCTTTGCGAGTATTTCTGGAAAGAGCCAAAGACATAGACATCACAGAGGTGCATGGAGAAGATTCGCTTTCACTTCTTCTCTTCATTGATGAAATGAGCAGTTCTCTTGAAGCAGAACAATTTAATAATCATTATATGCCAATCACACAGCAAGATGGCATTCACATAGAATTCCCGCAAATCATTGAGATTCAACCATTCAAAACTCTAGAAGATTATAATCGCTATGCGAATAGACTCAGTGGTTTTTCCAAACAGGTGGATGATATCATTGTACATATGCGCAAGGGAATGAAAGCGAAGATTGTATTGCCTTATTATATCGTTCAGCAAATACTCGATCAAGTCTATCCATTTTTCACGGATGATGTTGATAGCTTGCCATTCATGAAACCCTTGGAGTCATTTCCAAATTCATTTACTGATGAACAAAAAGCGCGCATTCGAAGCAAAATAAAATTTGCCATGGATTCATCCATTCAACCTGCATATTCCAATTTGCACATGTTTCTGCTTTTTGAATATATGCCTGCATGTCGTAAAGTTGATGGCATATATGCATTGCCAAAAGGCAAAGAACGCTATGCATATATGATACGCAATGAAACAACAATGGACATGCAACCAGATTCCATTTATGCAATTGGCATGAGCGAAGTGAATCGCATAGAAGCAGAAATGCAGAATATCGTCAATGAACTCGGTTTCAAAGGAACAGCGGAAGCATTCAAAAAACAATTGATCAAAGATCCCAAAAACTTCTACACAGACAAAAAACCCATGATGGATGAATATCGTAGGATTTTGTCAATCGTGGATTCCAAACTTCCGATGCTATTTGGCAGACTTCCGAAGTCACCATATGACCTCAAAGAAATTGAAACATATAGAGCCGCTTCAGCGCCTCAGGCATATTATTATTCCGCACCTCTTGACCGTTCTCGTCCCGGATATTTTTATGTGAATACCTATGACTTACCTTCAAGACCAAAGCATACCATGACCGCGCTTGCATTGCATGAAGCAGTACCCGGACATCACTTGCAGATTGCCATTGCACAAGAATTACCAGGATTGCCATGGTTTAGAAATCAAATTGGCATCAATGCATTTGTAGAAGGTTGGGCATTGTATTCCGAGAGCCTGGGACATGACATGGGATTATATCAAGATCCCTATCAGAAATTCGGAGCATTGGCTTTTGAAATGTGGCGAGCATGTCGATTGGTGATTGATGCCGGAATTCATACAGGAAAAATGACTCGAGAAGAAGGTGTGCAATTCATGATGAAACATACAGGCAATTCAGAATTGGATGCTCGTTCGGAAGTTGATCGCTATATCGTTTGGCCGGCACAGGCACTCTCATATAAGCTTGGTCAAATGCACATACTCACATTACGCAAAGAAATCGAACAAAAACTCGGAAAGAAATTCTCACTCAAACAATTTCATGATGCAGTCTTGGCGCATGGTCCCCTGCCCCTGCATATATTGAGTGATCAAGTTAGAAAGACTCTTATTCATTGATATGATCTTACATGTCTCATCCGCCCCCGAGATGATGAAGCTCAATGATTTGGCAAAGGCACTCAATATCCGCTCAGACAGTAATGAATATGATGCATTGAGAATCAAACTCAATGACATGGATCAGCGGAAACAACTATATAAATCGACAAGAAGACGCTTCGGACTCCGACCGCTCGGAGAAATCAGTGCCTTCACGGGTATTCTGCGTTTTCAATATAATCGCGGAAGCGTGGAAACGGGATCCAAGGAATTTCCTGTTGTCTATGTGCGCGAACAAGAAATGCGCAATGCCCTGGATGGCGATCGTGTTCGTGTGAAATTACTCGCACTGAAAAAAGGCAAGAAGCCCTATGGCACCATCACTGAAATTCTACAGAGATCGGAAATGCCCATCAGCGGAACAGTCGATTGCGATGATGATTTTTGTTTCTTGATACCCGATGATGATAAATATCCTGTTGATTTTCTCATTCCAAAAAGGAAAATGGGAAAAGCCATGCATGGAGATAAAGTCATTGGTAAGTTCATTAAATGGGAAGATCGACATAAATCCCCCGAAGCTGAAATCATCGAAATTCTCGGTAAATCCGGAGATCCATCTGTTGAATTCGCGGGAATCATGAAAGAATTCGAATTGCCTACCTCATTTCCGGACGCAGTGGAAGTGGAGGCAAGAGCAGTTGCTGTGATTCCCAGTGAAAAAGAATTGAAAAAGAGGAGAGATTTACGCGATCTCACCATCATCACTATTGACCCCGATGATGCAAAAGATTTTGATGATGCTTTGTCACTCGAGAAATTATCCAATGGTAATATGAGACTTGGCGTTCATATCGCCGATGTCACGGCTTATGTAGAAGAAGATTCCGCATTGGACAAAGAAGCATTGAAGCGTGCAACGAGTACATATCTCGTCGATCGCGTGGTACCCATGCTTCCCGAATCACTTTCCAATGTGATATGCTCATTGCAACCGAATGTCACAAGACTCGCCTTCTCCGTATTCATGGAATGCGATTCTCAAGGAAATGTTGTAGACTATGATATTGCAGAGACTGTGATAAATAGCAAGAGAAGATTCACTTATGCAGAAGCTCAGGATATCATCGATACCGGCACAGGTGATATGCAGGACTTGATTCTTGATTTACATGCTCTTGCAACTTTATTGCGGGAGAAGCGTTATCGGTCCGGCGGTGTTGATTTTGTGACGCAGGAAACCAAATTCATTCTAGATGAAAATAGAAATCCTATTAAGGCGGTATTGAAATCTCGAACAGATGCAACTTCACTTGTTGAAGAGTGCATGCTTCTTGCAAATCAAACAGTTGCAATTGCATTGGAAAAGATGAGCAAAGAGGTTTTGAAGAAAGGTAATCTTCCCTTCGTTTATCGCGTACATGATGAACCGGATATGATGAAGCTTAAAGGCGTGCTGGGATTTGTGCGACAACTGGGCATACAAGTACCGAATGGTACGCCAAGTTCGAGTCAATTGAATACCATTTTAGAAAAAGCTGGACATCTACCAGAGATCATGATCATCAATCAATTCATGCTTCGCTCTATGGCCAAGGCGATTTATCTCGAAGAAAATATCGGACATTATGGATTGGGCTTCACGCATTATACCCATTTCACATCACCGATCAGAAGATATCCGGATATCATTGTACATCGTTTATTGAAAGAATATTCTCGCAGTAAGCCAACTGATGCACGATTCAGATATCTCCAAGATTATGTGGTTGAAGCAGCTTCGCATTGTTCACTTAGAGAACGCCTAGCAGTAGATGCAGAAAGAGCATCCATCAGACTTGCTTCATCACAATTGGCAATGAAATACAGAGGCGGAATCTTCAATGGTAGAGTAACAGGAGTAACGAGTTTCGGACTCTTCATTCTCCTCGACGAATTGAATATTGAAGGTCTTTTGCATATGAGTGATCTCAGCGATGATTATTATTATTTCGATGAAGCTCAATTCCGTTTAGTTGGAAAGAAAACAAAAAAAGTGTTTCGCATCGGTACAACACTCACCGTGAAAATCAGCAATGCGAATATTGATAAAAGACAAATCGATTTGACTCTAGTGGAGTAAGATTCATGATATACCTACAATCTCACATCAATCGCATCTTCATATGCGGAATATGCTTTTTGATGTCATATTTTTCTATGAATGCCCAAGATATTTCCGCTGTAATCAATGTGAAGAATATCCGTGAAGATCGCGTTCATGTGACAATCAATACACCTACATTTTCCAGTGATGAAGTATTATATGTCATGCCTGCTTCCATACCAGGTACATATGCACGAATGGATTTCGGTTATTTTATCAAGAACTTCAAAGCTAGTGATGCAAATGGCGGATATATTCCCGTTAGGCGTTTAAATGACAATGAATTTCTCATCATTGGAGCCAAACGGTTGAAAAAGATCGAGTATGATGTAAATGATACCTATGATGATACTACACATACATTAGATGTTTTCAATCCGGGTGGAACAAATATCCAAGCTGATACAAATATCATGCTTGGACCTCATGGTTTCATTGGATATTTCTCCGGCATGCAGAATATTCCCTATGTACTTGAGATCATCAAGCCTGCAGGCTTTTACGGTGCAACTTCATTACAGAAAGTGAGTGTCAATGATACGCTCGATATGATGCTTGCTAAGAATTATGATATGCTTGTAGATAATCCTGTTATGTATGCCAAACCCGATACAGTTAGCTATATGCAGGGCGCAACAAAGATCAATATAGCTGTCTATTCCACAGGCGGAAAAGTAACCGCTGAAATGGTGACAAAAGTCATTAAACCTGTAACGAAGACAGTGGAATCTTTTCTCGGAACT
Organism: Bacteroidota bacterium; assembly: GCA_041191145.1. Classification (GTDB taxonomy): domain Bacteria; phylum Bacteroidota; class Ignavibacteria; order Kapaibacteriales; family UBA961; genus UBA961. The sequence goes on along the minus strand of JBEEPK010000083.1, from coordinate 4,615 downwards.
ATGCCGGTTGATCGCTATACATTTCTGTTCTATTTCGTTGGAGAAAACCGCAAGGATCTTCGCAGAAAGGAAGCATACGGCGCTCTCGAACACAATTATAGTTCGATGTATTTCCTGCCCGAGACAAGCGATCAAGGCATGTTGAAATCATGGATTGCACAAACTGCAGTACATGAGTTTTTACATATTCTTGTTCCACTCAATCTTCACAGCAAAGAAATTGCCAGCTTTGATTTTCGTGAACCAAAGATGTCAAGACATTTGTGGCTCTATGAAGGTGTAACGGAATATTTCTCCGTCCTCTCACGCGCTCAATCAGGTGATTTGAATGAGAAAGAGTTTCGCAGAACAATTAGACAAAAGATATTTGGATCAATGTTCATGATGCCAAAGCCAGTTGCAATGACTGAACTCAGCAAGAATGTACTCTTGCCTGAATATCAAAAGATGTATGGCGTGGTTTATGAAAAAGGAGCATTGCTCGGCATGTTTCTCGATATCACATTGCGTGAACAATCAGGTGGAAAAGTCACGCTACTTTCGCTGATCAGAGAATTGACCAAGAAATTCGGTCCGGACAGACCATTCGAAGACACCGTTCTCTTCAATGAAATTGAAGCTGTTGCTGGTAAAGACATAAGACCATTCTTAAATACATATTTCGATTCAGCTACAGAAATTCCTTATCCAGACATGTTCGCCAAAATTGGTTGGAAATATGTGCAAGAAGATTCCATTCAAGGATTTGGATTTTCCGGAGTTAGAGCACGAATGACTGATTCCACTTTAACATTGAGTGTGAGAAAAGAAGACAATGCACTCGGAGCAAAACAAGGTGATATCATCATCTCTGTAAATGGCATCACTATAAACCCAACTGATGAAGAAGTAAATGAATCGATTATTTCAATGATCAATGATCCCGAGACTGAAGATGAAGTTTCCATCTCTGTCAAGCGTGAAGATGATATCATTACGCTAAAGGGTTCTCCGAAATCAACAAAGAAACAAGAGAAATCCGTGATACTTGAAAATCCGGAAGCAAATGATGCACAAAAAGCCTTATTCAAACATTTATTGACACATTAAACTCAGATACTCATGACCACCCCAAGAAAGTCAGATCATGTAAATATTGTGCACGGTTATGCACTTCAGGATCCATATCACTGGATGCGCGAAAAAGACACCGATGAAGTTTTGTCATTTCTCAATGATGAAAACACCTATATGAAAGGCATTCTGTCCGATACCGATGCATTACAGGAAGAGCTCTATGCAGAAATGCGTGGTAGAATCAAAGAAGCCGACATGACCGCACCTGAAATGGTGGATAAATATGCCTATTATAGCAGAACAGAAGAAGGGAAACAATATCGCATCTATTGCAGAAAGGAGAAGGATTCCGATATCGAAGAAATCATACTTGATGCCAATGTGCTCGCGGAAGGTCATCCTTATTTTGTATTGGGTACACTTCGCATAAGTCCGAATCATCGTTTTCTTGCTTATACCGTTGATCTCAATGGCTCCGAGCATTTCACTGTGCATGTGAAAGATCTTCAGAATGGAAATCTCTTGGAAGATACATTGCAAGAGGCGGATACTTCCATTGAATGGCATGCGGATTCAAACGCTTTTCTTTATATGCTTCTTGATGAAACACGCAGACCATTTAAGATTGCTAGGCATATTCTTGGAACATCACAATCGCACGATGCAATCATCCTTCATGAGCCTGACGAAGCATTCTTTCTAGGTATTGACAAATCCCGTGATGGAACATATTTATTTATTGAATCGGGTAGTAAAACAACATCGGAAGCGTGGATATTGTCGGCACATGATGTAAATGCACAATGCATGAGCATTGCAGGAAGAGAACATGGACATGAATATCATATCAATTCACATGCAGACACACTGTATATTCTCTCCAATCGAAATGGTGTGAATTTTTCGCTCTTTACAGCTGAGATGTCAAAACCCAAAGATTGGACAGAAATCATTTCACATCGTGTCGATACAAAGCTTGAGTGGATTGTGACCTATGATGGTCATCTCATCATCGGTGGCAGACATAATGGACTCGAGCAAGTTCAGGTTTATGGTCTCAATGGCGATTCTCATCTGATGTCATTCCCGGATCCCGTCTATGACATCACTCCGGGGAAGAATCCCATGAATGATTCCACCATATTCCGTTTTCATTATAACTCGCCGATATGTCCTCCAACAGTCTATGATTATGATTTCATCACCAAAGAATTGACCATCATCAAAAGAGATGAAATTCCCGGTGGTTTCAATCCTGCTGATTATATCGTTGAAAGACATTTTGCAAAAGCCGAAGATGGCGTCCTAGTTCCGCTTTCCATTCTTCGTAAAAAAGACATAATGCTTGATGGCAAAGCGCCTGCCTTTATGGTTGGCTATGGTTCTTATGGATTTCCGATGCCGACCACATTTTCATCATCGCTCATCAGTTTGCTGAACCGCGGTTTTGTTTGCGCTAGAGCGCATATTCGAGGTGGCTCGGATATGGGAGAGCAATGGTATTTGGACGGAAAATTGCAGAAGAAGAAAAACACATTCACCGATTTTATTTCCTGTGCCGAATATCTGATTGAAAAAGGATTCACTTCCAAAGAAAAGCTGGCCGTTCAAGGTGGAAGTGCAGGAGGATTATTGATGGGTGCAATCGCAAATATGCGACCAGATCTCTTTCACACAATCATTGCCAGCGTTCCATTTGTCGATCTCATGAATACCATGCTTGATGCTTCTCTTCCACTTACCGTGGCTGAATATGAAGAATGGGGCAATCCGAATGTACGTGAAGATTTTGAGTATATGCTTTCCTATTCTCCGTATGATAATATAGCCCATCAGGATTATCCCAATATTCTGGCGATTGGCGGATATCATGATCAGCGAGTCTCTTATTGGGAGCCATCTAAATGGATTGCAAGATTGCGTGATCACAACACAGGAAATTCCACTATTTTGCTCTATACTAAGTTCACGGCAGGACATTTCGGTGCATCGGGTCGATTCGATTATCTCAAAGAATTGGCTTTGGAATATGCCTTCATCCTGAAATATTCCGAACTGTCTTAATATCGGAGTAAATGTAATGGAAGCAAAGCAATCTCATGAATATCATTATAAAGTAGATTTCTACTGGAAATCACTTGCAATGTATGGCGCGGCATTATTAATCTATGCCACATTCAAAGGTTCAATTGAAGAGAAGACTTTGACCATTGCAATCACCGATCCAATAGTCTTGCTTTTAGCTTGTTTCGTGGCATTATCCGCCATTTCACTGTTCATCAATCATCATGCTCGACGCGTGATTGCGATCACTGAAGATTCTATAATCTTCAAGAATAGATTCAGAGAAAGAATCGTCAAACTACATGATATAAAAAGCATCATGCTCGTCAAGGATCGTCGTTTCAAGATGAATACATTGAGTGCGGTAAAGATCAGAATACATGGCAGAAGAAGACCTTTACGATTAAGACCCTCTCTCTTTGAGAATGAAGAAGCACTCATTACGGACCTCAAAGAATTGAAGCAAAAAGTACATTCAAAGAAGGGCTAAAGATGAAGCATTTTATCATGCAATCCATCACAATGCTTTTGCTCAATTCTTTTTCACTCATGAGCGCTCTTCCAATCGAACAATCGAATGCAACCATCTTTAAGAATATCTGCAAAGAGATGTCTACTTGCATTGGTAAAGAGCTCACCATGCAAGAACTTCAATTGGAAATCATTGGAGGAGTGGAAGAAAAGGAATTTTTGCGAACGGGAATCATGAGCAATCTGCAAAATATGAAATGGTCATTCACAGCCAGTGACAAGATCATCGTGACACCAAGCGAGATTCGCACTGTATATGAATCCATCGATGATGAAGATTTCGTGAAAAGAACTTGTCTGCTCAATGCGGAAATTCGATTAGAAACAGCATCATCCTCACGCATCCTGGAATGCAAAGGATTTCAATTAAGTGATACAATTGCAAAAGCTAGTATACCCACACTCGAAATTCCATCTTATCCATTTTGCATGGCAAATATTCCTGGAAAGGAATCAACCCTGTTTGATGGCATCATCAAGCCTGTGATGTATGTTCTGACATTCGGTTTTTCGGCCTATCTTCTATTCGGCGTCAGATCTTCTGATTAGAATTTCACACAGACATTTTTTGTCTCGGTGAAAAATCTCAGTACTTCAAATCCACCTTCTCTTCCTACACCTGAGTCTTTCATCCCTCCGAATGGAGTGCGCAAATCACGGAGAAGCCAACAATTCACCCATACGATTCCGAATTCCAAAGCATTAGCCATGCGATGTGCCCTACCCAAATGTTGTGTCCACAAGTTCGCGGCAAGACCATATCTCGTACCATTGGCGAGTGATAAAGCTTCTTCCTCATTTGAGAATGATTGCAATGTTACCACAGGACCAAAGATTTCCTCTTGATTTGTTCTGCAGGAATTGCTCAAGCCTTCAATCACAGTTGGCTCTATGAACCATCCATTCTTACAGCGACCTTCCGGTGAGACAATGTTGCCGCCACAGAGAATTGTTCCACCTTCTT
>JBEEPK010000082.1:0-11594 GCA_041191145.1 Bacteroidota bacterium | reverse complement strand
TAGTATTGCGACTCATGCGGGAGATATTTCAGTGTAATTGGAATGTTATGCCAACAATGCTTGTTATGATGCGGTTCCTGTGGCGTATGAATGCCGTCAAATCTGTAATTTTGACAAAAATACGCTGTTTTCCGTAACACATCCCTAATCAAGTTTAATGAGTGATTCTTTGCCCAAACAAGACAATAAAAACCGATTGATAGAAGATTCATTGCAAGAATTGGAGTTTCCTCAAGTTCTGCAATTGATCGCGCAATGTGCTTTATCGGAATTGGGTAAAGAGATCATTCTCAATGCTCGTCCTATTGATGATATCCCTTGGCTCACGCTCGAGCATGATCGCATCGGTGAATTGCGTGATTTACTCGTAAAAGGCGAAGTTCTGCCATCTGAGGGCATTTCTGATATCCGTAATGCCGTTCAAAAGTCGATGATTACCGGTAGTTTTTTGAATGCATCCGAATTATTGGATGTCTATGAAGCCATGCGTGCTTGCAGATTGCTTTCATCGTATTTCAAGAATAAAGCGGAAACCTCTCCCATTTTGGCTCAATTTGCTGAAGGGTTTTATGAAAATCGGTTTCTTGAAAAACATATCACCGATGCCATTGATGATACGGGTGCAATTCGCGATACGGCGAGCAAGGAATTGTCGCATATCAGAAGAGAAATTGTTGAAACTTCCTCTCGCCTGCGTTCAAGACTGAATAAATTACTCTCGAAAGTATCAGCAGAAGACTTGGTGACCGAAGAATTCATCACGCAAAGAGAAGGTCGTTTCGTTTTACCGATGCGCGCTTCGGAAAAACGCACGCTACCCGGAATCATCCATGGAGTGTCAAATACCGGTGCAACGGTATTTGTCGAGCCTTCAGAAATCGTTGAAATGAATAATCAACTTTCTCTGCTTCTTGGCGAAGAGCGCAGAGAAATGATTCGAATACTCACGATGCTGACAGCCGAGATTGCCTCGGAAGCCGCTTTGATATTGGGTTCCACGGATGTCCTCGCTCATTTTGACGCACTTTTTGCAAAGGCGCGATATGCTCTCGACATGAATGGCATGAAACCTGTGATTTCAAGAGATTCAGAAATTGAGTTACGACATGTCTATCATCCATTACTGTTTGCAAGACAAGGCAAAAAACCAATTCCACTATCGATTGAGTTTAGTTCGGGCATTCTTGGACATCTCATATCGGGCCCAAATGCCGGCGGTAAAACAGTTGCTCTCAAAAGCATCGGACTCAATATTGCAATGGCATTGTCGGGAATTTTTCCTCTCGGGGAATGTCGCACAAGCCCAAAATCTCTCTTCTGCGCAATCGGTGATCATCAGTCGATTGAACATAATCTGAGTACATTTTCTTCGCAGGTGATGCGACTCAAAGACATCGTAGATCATGCCGATGATTCAGCTCTCATTTTGATCGATGAGATTTGCTCAGGTACGGATCCGCAAGAGGGAAGCGCGCTTGCTTCCGCAATTCTTGATCATTGCATTGCACAAAAGGCAATGTTCATCGTCACGACGCATCAGTCTTCGCTCAAAAGTTATGCGCTCAATCGCAAAGAACTCTTGAATGCATCCATGGAATTTGATCCCGTGCATCTTGTGCCCACATATCGATTTCTCTCCGGCATTCCAGGAAATAGTTATGCATTTGCGCTTGCAAATTCCATTGGGATGTCGAAAGGTGTGATGGTACAAGCCCGTGAATATCTTGGTGATAAACACTCCGAACTTGAAGAGAGTATTGCATCACTTCAAGCATTCAGAAGTCAGGCAGAAGAATCACTGAAGTCCGCAAGAATGGAACTCTCCAAAGCGCAAGCATTGCGTGAGGAATATGAAGTAAAGGCATCGGAGATTAAAAAGAAAAAGGCAGAGTATTTGCAGTCCGCAAGAGAAGAAGCCAAAGAACTTCTCGCCTCAGCGAATGGACTCATTGAGCAGACAATAAAGGAAATTCGCGAGCAACAAAAAGATGTGGGCGATATTCGAAAGCAATATGAATCCGTCAAAAAAGAACTCAATCAAAAGCTACATGAAAAGCCAAAGAATGATGAAAAATCATCAGGTGCATTTGCAATCGGAGATTCTGTGATCATTGGCGAGAATATTCGAGATGTGGGTATCATCATCATGATGGATCCAGAGAGTGAATCTGCCATCGTGGAATTCAATGGAATCAAATTCAAAACCCAATTGTCGCAGTTGAAACTTGCCAATCGAGCAGATAAACGCAAAGCGGAATATTCGCAGAAATCGATGTCTACAGTCCTCAAACTTGATGCAAAAACAAGTGTTGATTTACGTGGATTCCGAGCTGATGAAGCATGCAAAGATGTGGAGAGATTGCTTTCAGATGCAATTTTGGCGAATATCTCAATGGTGACAATCATTCATGGCAAAGGAACGGGAGCATTGCGTAAAGCGATTCATGAGCAGTTATCTTCTCATCCCGCCGTGAGTTCTTTCAGAAATGGAACCATCCCAGAAGGTGGAGATGGTGTAACTGTCGTGGATCTAGCATGAGCAGTAGAATCATACTTGCCATCGAAAGTTCTTGCGATGAAACTTCTGCTTCCGTCATTCATGATGAAGTAGTATTGAGCAATGTCATTTCATCGCAAACCATTCATGAGCAATATGGCGGAGTGATTCCCGAACTCGCATCCAGAGCCCATTTGCAAGCCATTTCTGTGATTGTCGAGAAAGCAATGAAAGAAGCAGGCAAAGAGTATTCTGATCTCACTTCCATTGCAGTAACCACACAACCCGGACTTGCCGGCGCATTGCTTGTGGGTTCATCTTTTGCGAAAGGACTGGGTTTGAAATTGGGCATACCCGTCATTCCCGTTCATCATATCGAAGGGCATATTTACAGCGGTATGCTCGAGCATCCGGAATGTGGATTTCCTTTCATCGCGCTTATTGTGAGTGGCGGTCATACCAGTATTTTTCTTGTCAGAGAATTCGGCGAAGAAATCGTGCTCGGAAATACCAAAGATGATGCAGCCGGTGAGGCATTTGATAAAATCGGGAAGATGCTTGGTTTGGGCTATCCTGCAGGACCCCGCATTGACGCTCTTGCGAAAGAAGGAAATTCAAAAGCATATACTTTTCCGCGTGCATTGATGCATGAAGACAATTATGATTTCAGTTTTTCAGGACTCAAAACATCCGTCAGATATTTTCTACAAAATGAATTCCCAAATGGCATTCAGGATGAATCTACGCTCAAAGATATATGTGCATCAGTGCAAGAAGCAATCATAGAAGTATTGATTCATAAACTCTTTCGAGCATCCAAAGAACATCGCATCAAGAATATCATTGTGGCCGGTGGCGTATCTGCCAATTCAAGGCTACGCTCTGCTTTGCAGGAAGCTTCCGAGAAAAGACCAATAAATGTCTTTCTTCCCAAACTTTCCTATTGCATGGACAATGCCGCGATGATCGGTTTTCTTGCGGCACTGAAACTAAAATATCTCGGCGAAGATGCTTTTCAATCACTTCAATTCACCGTCAATCCACGCTCAATGCGTACCGAAAGGATATAATCATGGAACTTCAAAACAGTAGAATACTCATCACCGGTGGCTCACTTGGCATCGGAAAGGAAACAGCAAAATGTTTGGTCGATGCCGGTGCAATTGTCGGTATCACAGGCAGAAATGCCGAGAGATTACAAATTGCCGCAAGACATCGAAAGAACCTATCAAGAATTTCTCGCACATGCCGGCGGACTCGATGTACTCATCAATAATGCTGGCTTGGGTGCATTCCCAACTCTCCTTGATGCCACTTTGGAGCAATATGAGCATATCTTCAGAACCAATGTATTTGGTCCTGCGCTCATGGCACAAAAAGCTGCAGGAATTTTCATCGAACAACAAAAAGGCGCCATCATCAATATCGGCTCAACCGCATCATTACGCGGATTTGAAAAAGGTGGAATCTATGCCGCGAGTAAATTCGCGCTCAGAGCAATGACAGAAAGTTGGCAACATGAACTTCGCAAGCATTCCATTCGCGTGATGCAAGTGAATCCAAGTGAGGTTGCAACTGCATTCAATTCCGATGAAAGAATCGAGCGCACAGCGGCTGACAATAAACTTCGCTCACAGGAAATCGCCTATATGATCAAGTCCATTTTGGAACTCGATGACAGAGCCATGATCCCTGAATTTTCCGTTTGGGCTACCAATCCTTGGAAACAGTAGTGATAATGATTCGGCAAAAAAGTATTTTTGAAGCTCACATTTAACTGATTGCATGAAAGCTCTCATTCTCTCTCTTGGATTCATCATCGGCATTGGCTGGGGTTTATATCCCGGTCTGCTCAAGCCCAGACCACTATGGATGCGCATTGGAGTTATCTCTGTGATGACAATCATGGTATTCTTGGCTTTATTTCCTCGCATTGCGGGCACACCAGAAGATGTCGCGCTCATCTATCGAATGGGCATGCAAAAACCCATTCCGGTTCTATGCACGATCGATGTGTCAAAAGCAGAAAAGCAATCTTCCGGCGAATGGATGATTCCGATTCAAGGCAAAGAGAAAACTTTTTTCTTGAGATTGACCGCTGATAAACTCAATCCCGCTGATTTTGGAAATGGAAAATCTATCATTGCAGAATTAAGCAGAGGAAATTCCGATGCTGAATTGAGATTGTCTCGCATCATTGAAGTTGATCCTCTGATTACTCTCCCATATATCGTTGGACTCGAAGAGAGAGCAAGAATTCTCTATTTCCATGTTCCGATGTCATGGATTGCATTCCTTGCCTATATCGTCTCGATGATCATGTCGATTCGCTATCTCAGAAATCCATCGCCACGACTTGATATCATCGCTTCTTCATCTGCTGCATTGGGCACATTATTCTGCATCCTTGCAACGGTTTCCGGCGCCATCTGGGCGAAATTCAATTGGGGATCTTTTTGGAATTGGGATCCTAGAGAGACATCTATCTTTGTTCTGCTCTTGATTTATGGAGCATATTTCGTACTTCGTTCTGCGATTGAACAAGAAGAAACAAGAGCGAGATTATCTTCGGTATATTCCATCATCGGTGCCATAGCCGCTGTCTTTTTCATCTATATTGCTCCACGCATTTATGGTGGCCTGCATCCCGGATCTGCCGATGATTCCAATGCAGGACCAGTCATTAGTCAGCAAGCAGGAACACTCGATCTTTTGAAACAAATCATTTTAAGCATGGCATTTTGTGCATTTACTATGCTCTATTTCTGGTTACTCAGTCTTGCTGCGCGCATTCGCCTTGCAGGAAGAGAATTGCAATCCCGCATGCTTCATAAGGAATCACTTTCATGATGTCATTCTTCGAACAACATGCCATCTATGTAGTCCTCGTCATAGCCATGGTTATTTGGGTTGGGCTCGCATTGTATGTCAATAAACTAGACGGCTCAGTCAAAGAACTTGAACAGCAAATCAAGAAATAGGAATTGAAATGAAAAAGCGATATTGGATTGGTATTATCGTGAGCTTGGCTTTTCTAGCAATTGGCATCACTGTGCTCGATTCCAGCAAAATTGAATATGGTACCATTGAAGCCGCTCGTGCCACCGGAAAAAAGATGCAAGTGAAAGGTACATGGGTGCGTGAGAAGGGAGCCAATTATGATGCAGAGAGAAATCTCTTCACATTCTCGATGAAAGATGAAAAAGGCGAAGTGATTCAAGTGGAATATCAAGGCGCAAGACCCAATAATTTCGACATTGCTGAGAGCATTGTAGTGAAAGGACTCTTCGAAGACAAGCAATTCATAGCGAATGAAATTCTCACGAAATGCCCTTCGAAATATGAAGGCAATGCCGATCAACTTCGCAAATCGGGTACATAATCAATAGGAATGTTCATGCTCAAACGCATCATCATCATCGCTCTCATTGTATTGCTACCATTTATTTTCTGGTATGCCACGCAGTTTGGTGCTTTGCAATCCGTGCCATTTGCAACTGCCATGAAAATGAGCGAGCAAGCATCCGATGTGGAGCAAGCGCAGAAAGTGAAGATTGATGGATTCTATACAGTGAAAGATGATGGTCATGATCATGAGGGACATGAAGGCCATCTGTATGCAAAAGATCTTCAGGGGACAATCTTCAAAGTTGAATATACTGGGAAGGATCCTCTTCCCGACATGAAAGAGGGGAGCGAAATCTCAGTGTTTGGTCATGTGCATGGAGGCGATGAGCCCTATGTCCATGCTTCGCAGGTGATTTTGCGTTAAGATTTCTTGCGTTTTTCGCTCAGCGTGAATCCAATAAAATTGAGCGCCCATCTCAGCAAACCCCAAAAACCATGCGTGCGAATCAAAATCTTATAGGACATGGGATGTCGCTTCGGCACCGTACTCATCATGAGATTATATGATTCCCATTGCATCGTATCACGAAATACTTCTTGAGAAATATGATTCGGCAAACTCGCCAGCACATCCATGAAAAGATTCATGGTTTCATTGACTGTATTTGTAGGTTGCCCTTTCTTTCCTTGTAAAAATGTCGCAAAATTGGACATAATCGCAACGCGAGACTCAAATGCATTGATTGTTTTGAGTGAATCTACGGTCAGTTTTTTTGACTGCAATGATTGATGCAATGCTTTAGTCATGCGGGGAAGATTTCTCACAAATGAACCAAAGCCACAATAGGAAAGTGGTGAACTAAGCGCTGCCGCATCACCAATGCAGAGAATATTGTCATCGGCTGATTTGCGGGCATTGCCGAGTGCTTTGTGAGAATATGATGGAATGATCCCGAAAAGTGGTCTGCCAATATCAAAATGCTCTCCTGGTTCTTTATATGTTGGAAGTTTTTCAAAAAACAATTCATATAAATTCAGGAGTGATTTATCCGATGGGGAATCAATCGCATCATAAAAAAACAGATAGGTGACAAAACGATCATTCGAACTTGGAAAACCCTCCCAAATGAGTTGTCTGCCATCTGGGAGCATATCTTCATTAGTGACAAGAATTTCGCCGACGCTGAAATCTACATCGCGCTCGCCTGTACCTGTTTTAAAACCCGATGAAATCGAGCCGACAGTAGGACAGCAATGCGTGAAAGGCGCTTCAGGATTGAGCGATTTGGCAATCGGAGAAAATGCGCCCATGCCATCTATGAATAGCGGAGTGATAATAGTTCTGTGATTCCCATTTTCGAGAATGTGTACATGCGCCATCTTGCCATCCACTTCGATGGATTCAAATTGGGCATTGTCCAAAATCAGACCGCCATGTTCCTCAACGATTGCTCTTGCGGCAGACAAAAGGAGATTTGCATCGAGCGCATTGTCGAGCACATTGTCCATCCACAAATGAGGGGTTTTTATCGAAGAATTCGCATCATGAAATTTGACAAATCCACTGCGATATCTGCATGTGATGAATGATTGCAATTGTTCTTCCGTGAATAAACCACAATCACGCAAAACAAGTAATTCCTGATAGCTGATATTCCAATCGCGATGCGTGAGACCAACGCCATATTTGTCGAATAAACAAACCGAATAACCATACACTTTCGACATCAAAGCCGCATGAATAATGGCAAGTCCACCACCGCCATAGACAATGTCAAACTCTTTTTCGCCCTTCAAATTCTTTGCATGTGAAATCACTTGATTCGGAATGTCTTTCACATTTCTCATGAAAGATGATTCAATCGTGAGGAGCCTTTGAAACCAGTATGTTCCATCCTGCATTTCTTTAAAATGCTTGACTGTCAAAGGATGCGAAGTTTCATATTCCGAAAAGATGCTTCTATCCGGGATCGACTGAGCTTTTGGTATGGCGCAAAGTGACATGATTTCCGCTTATAAAAAAAGGGTGAATGCATTTGCAAACACCCTTTGAAAGAAAATAATTCATTCTTAGAGTTTGAGCTCGCTATATGGCATGTCGAAAGCTTCTGCAACCGCTTGATACACGATTGTTCCGCTAACTGTGTTCACGCCATAATACAATTCACGATTGTCTGAGCATGCCTTTTCCCATCCTTTGTTTGCAAGTTGAATTGCATAAGGAAGTGTGGCATTTGTGAGAGCAACGGTTGATGTATAAGGAACTGCGCCTGGCATATTCGCAACGCAATAGTGGAGGATTCCATCTACAACATATGTTGGATTTTCATGTGTTGTTGGTTTGCATGTTTCAATACATCCACCTTGATCGACAGACACATCAACCACTACTGCGCCATGCTTCATTGTTGAAAGCATGTCTTTTGTAATCAAATGTGGTGCTTTCGCGCCTGCAATCAATACAGCGCCAATCACGAGATCAGCTTGCTGTGCATGACGACGAATATTATCAGGTGTAGACATGACAGTCATCACATTCTTTGCCATCACATCATCGAGATAGCGCAAACGATAGAGATTATTGTCCATTATTGTTACTTTCGCGCCAAAGCCTGCTGCGATTTTCGCTGCATTTGTACCAACGATACCACCGCCTAGCACAAGTACATTTGCGGGTTCTGTGCCGGGTACGCCACCAAGCAATACACCGCGACCGCCCATTGTGCGCTCAAGATATTTTGCGCCTTCTTGCGGAGCCATTCTACCGGCAACTTCACTCATTGGAATCAATAGAGGAAGGGAATTGTCCGGCTTCATGACGGTTTCATAAGCAATACAAATCGCTTTTGCTTTCACCATTGCTTCTGTGAGTTCACGAGAAGCAGCAAAGTGGAAATATGTGAAGAGTACTTGATTTTCTTTGATGAGACCATATTCAGGTGCAATCGGTTCTTTGACCTTCATGATCATATCAGATTGTCCATAGACTTCTGCTGCTGTTGGGATGATCTTTGCACCTACTCTGATGTACATTTCATCGGAAAAACCACTGCCGACGCCGGCATCTTTTTCGATGATCACTGTATGTTTATTTGCAATCAATAATTCTGCACCGCCGGGAGTGAGTGCGACTCGATTCTCATTCGGCTTGATTTCGCGTGGAACGCCGATAATCATGGGAAGCTCCTGAAAAGTCTGAAAATGGTGGCGAAACCGGAAGCAATGCTCCGGATGATTAGTTCTATCACGCAAAATTACCACAGAATTTCTATCTGTGGAATATATTTTATGCGATTTTTTCCCCAGAAAAGCGCTCAATTTCACATATTTCAAGGAAATGGGGAGAATTTCTTGTTTGTGGACATTGGACTTTTACTTAACTTTGTAATCTGTTTCTAAATGAAAATCTGCCTTAAGGAGAATACAATGTCATTGAAGGTTCAGCTCGTAGAGCAAAAATATGTGCAGGCTGCGCATGAAGTACGGAATCAAAAGAATGAATCCGGAAATTTCATCATGCCTGATTTTCGTCCCGGTGATACAATCAATATCGCTGTGCGTGTTATTGAAGGTGAAAAAGAGCGTGTGCAGAATTTCCAAGGGATTGTCATTGCTCGTCGCGGTTCTGGCATCAATGCTACCTTCCGCGTTCGTAAAATTTCCAATGGCATCGGTGTTGAGCGTATCTTCCCACTCTATTCACCTATCATTTCAAATATTGATGTTGTGAAGCGTGGTACTGTTCGTAGATCGAAGTTATATTATCTTCGTGGCATGAGCGAGCGCAAGATTCGTCAAAAAACAAGCTGATACCAATTCAGTAGATCTCTATGGCAGGTATCACTCAAAGCGTGTGCCTGCCTTTTTTTTTACCTTTCATTCCAATTGCCATGTTAACCTATTCATCTGCCGGCGTAAGTATTGATGCCGGAGACAAAACAGTTGATGCCATCAAGCCATATATTCGTCGCACATTCTCACCGGCTGTCATGACAGATATTGGTTTGTTTGGCGGACTCTATGATGGGCGATTCCCTGAGCTTGAGCATCCTGTTCTCGTGGCCAGTACAGATGGCGTTGGAACGAAATTGAAGATTGCCTTCATGACAGATATTCATGGGACTGTCGGACAAGATCTCGTGAATCATTGTGTGAATGATATTCTTGCTTGCGGCGCAAAACCTCTCTTCTTTTTGGATTATTTCGCTACTGGAAAACTTGACCCGGCAATTGCTACTGATGTCATTAAAGGACTCGCCCTTGCTTGCGAGCAAAATGGATGTGCTTTGATTGGTGGCGAAACCGCCGAAATGCCATCGATGTATGCCGATGGTGAATATGATATGGCAGGCACGATTGTGGGCGTGGTTGACAAGCCGAAGATTCTCCCGCATAAAACACTAGCCAAAGGTGATGTGCTAATTGGTTTGGCTTCCACCGGACTCCACACAAATGGATATTCTCTTGCAAGAGCAGCTTTATTCCCGAAATATGATGTGAATCAACATGTCGATGAACTCGGCGGAACATTAGGCGAATCATTGCTTGCGGTGCATCGCTCTTATGCAAATCTTTTGCTCCCTTTGATTGACAAAGGTAATATCAAAGCTTTGTCACATATCACCGGTGGTGGTATTGTCGGAAATACAAAGCGCATTGTCCCTGAAGGGTTGGAATTGCATATAGATTGGTCAAGTTGGACCATCCCACCTATTTTCTCGATCATTCAACAAGCCGGTTCTATCATTGATGAAGAAATGCGTAAAGCATTTAATCTCGGCATCGGAATGATCATCGCCGTAGCACCTGAACATGTGGATGAAATGATGCAAGCATGTGCTGCAGTGAAGCCGGTTATTATAGGTTCGCTTAAATAAATTTACGCTTTTAGGCAAAAAAAAACCCGGAATGTGGAATTCCAGGTGTGAGCATCGCGCGTGGCTCTCAGGGGAGAGATAGCCACTCAACTCATGTGCAACTTAGGGCATTTTTAAGTACTGACCAAGTATTATTTTTATTAGTTTTCTTCAGGTATGAAGTCCATCACTTCTTGCACAACTGCATCAATGATTTCTTCTTCTTTGACGCGTCTTACAACTTCACCTTTGCGATAAAGGATGCCTACGCCCTTGCCTGCAGCGATTCCAATATCCGCTTCACTGGCTTCACCCGGACCATTAACAACGCAACCCAATAGAGCAATTTTTACTGGCTTTTTCACGCCTTTCAAGCGCTCTTCGATTTCAGCGGTGATCTTGAACAAATCAACTTCGAGTCTTCCGCAAGTCGGACAAGAAATAATCTCAACAGATCTTTGTGTCAATCCAAGTGAGCGTAAAATTTCTTTACCAACTTCCACTTCGCGTTCAGGTTCATCAGTCAGAGAAACACGAATCGTATCACCGATTCCTTCCGCGAGCAATGTGCCAATACCTACTGATGATTTAATTGTTCCGACTCTTGAAGTGCCTGCTTCTGTCACACCCAAATGCAATGGAAAATCAGTTTTCTCGGCAAGCATGCGATAGGCTTCAATCATGAGGCGAACATCGGTAGATTTTACGGACAGAATCACATCATCCACACCGAATTCAGCCGCGATTTCAGCATGACGCATGGCGCTTTCAAAAAGAGCTTCAGGAGTTGGATAGCCATGTTTTTCGAGAATATCTTCTTCGAGTGAACCGGAATTTACGCCAACTCTGATGGGAGTGCCGCGTTCTTTTGCTTTTGTGAGAACTTCCTTGAT